>JAUSGU010000018.1 GCA_030648825.1 bacterium | reverse complement strand
ATACTGATTTCTGCCTTAATCGAAACGACTTTGCTTTTGGTTCTTTTGCATAACCGATTCTAAATACCATAGACAGAGTCCCTCGATTCACTTTAAATATTTCCAACATTTTCTTATGAGAGTTTGTAATTAAATCTATATGTTCTTGAGAAAAATCTTGAGCCTCGTTTCCCGTAATTCGCTGCATAAAGAAGATAACTCCCGTAACCGGCTGTATATAAAGCCCCAATTGAGTAGCCTTAAGCCAAATTCTCTGCATTAGCCTGCCGGACAGTATAAAATCTTCCGGCTTTTCATTCTGTATAAGTATAACGCCAATAGCGCCGGAAGCCGCATAAAGTTTTATATTGCCTTTGGCCGCAAACTTTGAAAACCCGATCTTATTAAAAAGCTGAACCTTGTTCCAGTTTCTAAGTACCTTGAAGATTTTCTCTACCGGGGGCGGCAAAGCTAATTCTTTTATATAAAACCCAGATCCTCTTTCTTCCGCTTCTTTCCTGTCAAAAATTATATGGCTAAAAAGAAAATCATGAATTTTTCTGTTTTCGAATAATATTCTATCGCTTGCGATTAAACATTTTGCCAACTCTCGTTTCGCGTCTTGCTCCTGAATAAATCTAACTTCTCCATAGCCAACCTCATGAACGCTTTCGGAAAGATAGTGAATATCGCTTGAAGAAAGATCCGTCTTTTGATATGGATTTCTGTTCGTCGTTCTCTTTTCTATATATGGATAGAGTGGTTCTTCTTTCGGTTCTGATTTTTCTAGTGAAACTAGGGCCACCAAATTCGGGCTTGATGCTTCGGGAAATAATTTGATTGAGGCTTGATAACTAAAATGCGAAGAAGCAATAATTATATTTTCTATGAGTGCCCCGTTAGCGACGAGCGATCCTCTTTGGTGAAAATTGTAAAGTGAGAGGTCTTTCTCCGGAACATTGAAAATCTTAATTAGGTTATCTTTAACAACAAACCTCCACGGCTGGCAGTTCTCGCCGGACGGCGCCTGTACTCCCGCCTCAAGTATTTTTTGGATCGTTTCTCGCGGGATCATGATTTTTACTCAACGCTCCCCTTTTCCGGAAAGGCGGTGATGTTAATATCCCACGGGGCGTAGTTGTCGGGCATTAGGTAGAGTATAATAAAAATCGGGCTGATTGGGAAATTTACATACATGGGCTATACAGCGCGGGAATTTCCCGTCTGTAAGGGCGGGGAGGTTCATAATAAATTTGTGTATTGCCCAGGCAACAAATCTTTACAAAATCCCCCATAAATGCTAAAGTGTCGTATTCCTTGGGATTGTCTCAAGGAGTGTTGAAGAAAGTTCTTTCACAACTAAAAAGGAGAAATTAAATGTGGTTCACCAACGCCATTGATCACGCGAAGTCTTTCGCCGATCACCTAGAATCCAACGCCCCAGCCATTCACACCGTTCTACGCAAGTACCAGAGCAAAGAGGTTGTCGATGATGAAATCAAGCGATCGCTGGAGGCACTGAGAAGTCTATCAGAGATCGAACGGTACTTCACCGATATTCCTTTTTCTCAGGAGACAGCTACGTTCCTACCTCTCAACCTACCACTGTATTCTTTCGTTCTCTTCGCAGCCATGCCAGCATACCAGTCGGTGTCACTGACCATTCGTGCTCCTAAGAGAATGCAGGATATCTTTACTGAACTGTTCGATACATTGTCACTTGGAGAACGCTATCCGAACATTCATGTTTTCAGTGGATCTCGCGAGAGCTTTCTCGTTCAGTATTGCAAGAAAGCTTCTGTTATTCTCTTTACGGGAAAGTATGAAAATTTTTTGCGCATCCGCAAGGCATGCAACAAAGATACACTCATACTATTCAACGGAGTGGGACACAACCCGCTTGTGATCACCCCAAGCGCAGACATTACAATGGCAGTTGAAAAGACTCTGAAGATCAAGCTTTTTAACAATGGGCAAGACTGTGCTGGGCCGGATATTATTCTGGTTCATAATTCCATCGCCGATGTCTACCTTGAGAGTCTGCTCGCAAAACTCTCTCAAGTACGATGCGGCACATCGTATCAGGATGATGATGTGCTGATTGGTCCGCTTTTCGAATCATCATCACTACTGGATGCCGTAAATTTAATTTCGAGCATCCACCGTAAGGGAGCAAACATCGTTCATGGTGGACAAATCGACATTAACCACAACATCATGTACCCCTGTGTAATACGGGCATCACTTCGTCAGTTACAAAACTTTACTGAGCTGTATTCGCCTCTGTTCATGGTGACAGAATACGACCATGACCGGGAATTGGCACTCTATTTCGACGAGCCCAATGCCCGTTACCAGAACAAGGAGATGTATATTTCACTATTCGGTGAGAGTGATTACGTGGCAGGAGTGCGGGGGAGTATTATTCTGAAAGACCGTACCATCCACGATATTGAGCGTGGTACTGAAGAGTACGGTGGCTATAGTCCAGAAGCGTCCTCGGTATCATATCGGGGCGTAGACATTCCAAAGCCTCTGCTCATTCCACGGGAAATCAACAATTTCCTATCACCGCAAGGACAAAGTATATTTGCAACTGTCCCGCAAGTAAAAAGTAATTGGGAACAGCAGGTCGTGGCCACGCAATTTCAGGAAGCTGTGCAACGCATCTTCGGAGATCAGCTTGTCTTCGCCTATGTTTTCGGCAGCTTCGCTATCGGAAAAGATATGCGATACTCTGACGTTGATACACTTGTCTGTGTTCATAATAGACAAGCCGAACATATCGAACAGTATCTGGACTGGTTATTCACAATCCATGAGATGTTAGGACGGATTCCAGACTTCAAGTACCCCACTGAAATCGTTCCCTTCGCAGAACTCCAAGCCGCAGTTACAAGATTGCCTACCTTGGAACTTTCTGCAAGCAAGAATGAAGCAACAAAGTACGATGCGATGGTCTGGTGCCATTCCCTTTCACAACCATGGGTCGGAACAATGTATCCGGAAAATGTTCCGGAGCATTGGAAACAGCTTTTTCCAGCACATTCATCCCGCCTTCTCCGATTGTTCCTGGAAGATTTGGAAAAAGTTGTTGTTGCTGGATCCGAGATCTCACAGCTTCGTCCCGAGACATATGAAATTCCTAGAAAGGAGCCTGACATCTCCCGCTTCATCGAGAATCTCAGTAGTCGAGGACTGGTCAGTGTATTAAAGATGATTCCCTTTGAGGAAAATCCTATATACACGGATATCACTCTTAAACTGGTTGCTCAACGTCAGTTTATGGGAAGAAAACTCTTTGCTACTGATAACCCAGAGCATCTGTATAGCCCCTACTTTCGCTTCGGCGTGGTTGCTCCTATAGGGCACTAAATGGCTCTTACGACAAACACATCACCAGCACATTCATTTATTTGGGTGTGCTTTTTTTCACAAATGCACCAATTTCCAATATTATAGAGTTCAGTATATAACTACAAATATTGTCTCGACATTCCATCATATGCAATTGTATATTGCGGAAACTTCTTCTCAAGATTCTCATGCGTCAGATTTTGATATGATCCGATATTTGTCAGGATTATTTCTCTTGCATTGAGACTTTCTAGAAATGGAATAATCTGATTCTTCTGGAGGTGAGTGGGATCATCATCAATATTTGATTCTAAATATGTAACATCAGTGATGATCGCGTCAATATTTTCAATCAGATCAAGAGTCTCAGCTGGTATCTCATACAGGTCAGAAAAATACGCTAACTTTTTGCCACTGTTCATATCTTCAAATAATAATCCGTCGGTATCTTTAACATGATTAACAGTAATAGGAGTAACCCTGATGTTATCGATTTCGAATGACTTGTATGACTCAAAGGTCTGAAAACTAACCTTGACATGGCTCATCCGCTCGTCGTACCATTTTTTTGTTACGCTGTTGCCATAAACTGCGAGCGCATTATTTTCAACAAACCAGTCCAAGTCGAGTAACCCAAACAAGTGATCCCAGTGCCAATGTGAAATCAGAATAGCATCCGGCTTTTTTAGTTTAAATTTCCAGGATTGTAATCTAATATCTGGAGTTGCTTCAACAATAATACTCTTACCGTTTTCGGTTTCGATATGCAACGATGTTCTGAAACGAAAATCTTTAGAATTCCATTCCACATTTTGGCTAATTTTATCACAACCAAAAGGCGCGGGAATTCCCTGCCAACAACCGCTACCAAGAAAAATTACTTTCATCATAATATTTACAGTATAATAAATTATTAACAAATTTTCAATTGCACAACTAATAGCAATTGCTATTTCCACTCTATAAAATGTACGCCTTACTAGTTGTATTTGCTATACTTCATGCATGAAACTACTGATTCTGTACGGTCCTCCCGCGACGGGAAAATTCACGGTCGCAAAAGAATTATCAAAATTGACCGGCTATCCCCTTTTTCATAATCACCTCGCGGTGGATATCGCCTGGTCCGTCTTTCCGTTCGGCACAAAACGCTATTCCGATCTGTCGGAACACATCCGCCTCTCGGTTGTGAGAGCCGCGGCGAAGCATAAAATATCCGGAATGATTCTCACGTTCGCATACGGAGTTGAGACATTCGGCGGCAAGGACGATCTCTTGCTCAAAAAAATCTCGAGCATAGTTACACGAGCTGGCGGGAAAGTTTTCTTTATAAAATTTTCGTCGAGCGAAACAGCGATAAAAAAGCGAATTGCCAATCCCTCACGAAAGAAATTCAAAAAAATAACAGAGTATGCGGTTCTCCGGAAAATACGCTCCAAATATGCTATGGACGCTCTCGTGCCGTTCGCAAAGAGCATCATACTAGATACCACTAAAATATCACCCCCAAAAGCCGCGAATTTCATAAAAGAACATATACGTTAGTATGCAATCAAAAATTGATGATTATGTACTAGGCGTCAAAGAGCCATTGAAAGAATTTTAATAATAATGACGACAAACTGGCCCTTGTTCCGGATGGAGTTGATTCCAACAACGAAGAAATCCTGTTACTAACCAATTTTCAAGAACAATATTTCAAATCTGTTATTGTTCGCTAAAAAAAGAGGACGCTGATTTAAGCCTGTGCTTGAACTAGCGTCCTTAATTCTAATGATTGATTTAGCTCCCGAAAACCGCGAAAAGCTCTTTTTTTATAGCAGTAACAGCTTCGCACAAATCATTACTCCCATTATGAATAACTTGAGAGTAGCATATGGGCTGGACAACTTCCTCGAAAATTCGGATGTTGGTTTCCTGATCCCGCTCAATGTGCGAAATATCGATATCCCTTTTTCTCCCATCCTGCTCGGCGTCTTTGACGCGTCGCTCCAGAATTTCCTTGGGAGGGGCGATTATCATGTACGCCCTCTCAATATACGGTGTGTAATTCTGCGACCATATATTTTCAAGAAGAACTGTGCCATCCCTCCTAATGGGGACAACGAGATGTGAATCCAAAACAGCAAATCGCGCTCCGGAACATATCTCAAAAGCAGCTTGGAATGTCGGCTCCATAATTCTCATTTTTTCAGAGTGAGAAATCCGTTCAAGCGTCTCTCTAGTGACATCTCCGAATGCCTTCATCAAAAGACCAGATCCGGAGATATAACGCACTTCGGAGGATAAAGCGCTGATGGCATGAGCAATAGTAGTTTTACCAACGCCGTTAACGCCAAAAAATGCAACGATATTTTTCGCCACGACCTGTTCTCCTTTCGGCTCTAGAATTTCAAAGAACTTTGATAAATCGAGCTACCTGAGGCAATTCAGTCATTGCTGTTCTATATTCTAATGGAATTTCAGAATATGTCAACTTTTGTAAGTTTTCTTTTTTATTGGGTATCAGTATTTTATCCAATTCATAGGCGGGATATTTTTCTCGAATTTCATGACTGATTTGACATTCGATCTCGGCAATTTCCGTTTTAACTTTCTTGCCATCAAAATATCCAATACAATTTCTTCGAATAGCTTTTCTATTGGTTGCGTTTTCCAGTAATTTCAATATCCCAGCACCGCCGAGTTTTTGGGCTGTTTGTTTTGAATTCTCTCCCGGAAACCCATTTAAAGCTTCTATGAAAATCCCGCCGTCAGTGCATAACACGGGATGTTTGATAATTTCGTAAGATTGCTTCAATTTATTTATTAAGACTTTTTCCAAGTCATCCGATTTAATCTCATCGATTTCAATGCCATAAAAATATATTTTTTTCTTGCTGTCTTTTAGCTCGTTATTCAGCTCGGCAATTTTGAGAGGATTACCCGTCGCGAAATAAATACCATCAGAAGCGGGCTTGTGAAATACCATTATGCCAATCCGATTCGTTGCGTTACTTTCATTATAAACTTTTACCCATCCTAATTCTTTTAAAATGCGATCAATATAATCAGCATTGATTTCCGTAATTCGCTCAGATGGAAAATCACCATTGTTCTTATTTTTAATAAAATCGAAAATAAAATAACAACCTTCATTCGCTATTTCTGTTATTTTTTCAAAAAAATCTATAATCTTTGTGGCCGGCAATTGAGAAACAAAAACTCCTCTTGAAGCCATGAAATCGAATTTAGTTTCCGGGGAAAATGTTTCTATATTCTCTTGGGAAAAAGTTAAATTTTTGAGGCGATGGGTTTTTTGAGCTTGCTCAATCATAGCGCTACTCATATCAATGCCAAGCACCTCAGATGCGGTATTTTCCCCAATAATCTGCGCCACCATTCCCGTACCAGTCCCAATATCTAAAACTTTACCATTAATGATGGGTGTGAATTTTTTGAGGACGGAGATGAAACGCTCGTATCCTTTTTCAAAATTGACCACCGAAGACTCATTTTCTAAAATCTCATGCCATGTCTTGGCGCGACTGTCCCATTTTTTTTGCGCCTCTTGCTCGATAATTATTTCTTCATTCTTCATGTTCTTCAAAAATTGAAAAAATTCATAGAATGCCTTTTTTCGATGATTTTCGAAATCGCTTAGCTTCACCAAATTTTCAAGAAAATCGTTTCTTTCGGGAACATAAAATATGGAATTGAGAGGCGCATTGAGATCTACACTTCCCTCGTTTTTAAACGAGATAACCCCATCGAGCTTGCCCTCGAAAAAATGTTGATGGCTAAGATAACAAAAACCAATCCGAGTGATCGCGCTGATGCGGTCTCCTTCCTCAAATAATTTTTTCCAGCCATTGATACCCAATGACCTATTTATAAATTTGACGTTTGTTCCCGGGAAGCCGCTGTATTTTTCAGTGAGAAAAATAGTGTCCTCAATAAGGAATGGAAGAAATGTAAACTTCGTGATATACTCGAGTTTTCTGCGTAAGACCGAATCAAAATTCTCGCTTTGTATTTCCGGCACATCAATGTCCTTTGCCTCAAAAACCGTAGAAAATCCCAGGTCATGGGCATAACGACCATATTCACCGACTTTATTGGGATTGCTTGTAATAAGCTGTATTTTTTTCATGGTAAGCCTATTAAGAAGTAATATCTTTTATTTTTTGGAAGTCTGCCTCATATGCGTGCAATGAAACAATGAGGATGTTCAACGGACCCATCGCTATATCGACCGCATCGGCGACTTGCTTTTCTATTTCACCGAGGCAAATAATATCGGCATATATCTTTTTGCCAACATCTTGGCTTCTAAAAAAAGCCGTCAACATCAATTGGTTGTTGCGAACCTTAAAATCAAGAGCAACAATGCAAGGCACATGATGTTTATCGCCCTTTGGATTCATTAAGGTGATAGTAGCTGATTTACTCTCCGGATTCTCCTTTAGTTTTTCTATGATATTTTGAATTTGATTGATGCCATCAAAATCCATAAATCGTTGCCCATAACTGTATCCCCAAGAATCCACGGGATTTTTAGAAAGAAAATTATTTCGCATCCACTCGATCATTTTTGGGTCGGCGTAGCGATCCATAATAACGTCATTTCCAAGGGGATTTTCCACAGAAAGAAAAACATTCATGAGTTCCTTTAGATTTGTGTTGCCATCCTTGATGTGATCTCCGGATATAAAGACTTCCTGCGCCGCTTTTCGCCAAGCCTCTCCTGGGGTTTTCGCGTTTATCTGAATCATTTCAGAG
>JAUSGU010000006.1 GCA_030648825.1 bacterium | reverse complement strand
TTTTCCTTGGCCACTTTGAGTGATGCTAGTAGTAAGAAAATGATAATAAAGTACTGGAAATAGGTCATGACACTAAAGCCACCAATTTCTAGAGGATTTGACATGGTTTTCAGTTGATTTTCGAGTAGCGACAAACTGTTTATAAATTGCAGTGATATATAAAGCATTAAAAGAAATGCAACGGGAAATGTCGCAACACATCCGAGTTCATGCCACCATTCATCCGCATACTTTTTTGTTTGAGGTAAAAGTCCTCCCACGAATCCAATGGGTGCAAATATAAGTAAAATAAGAAGCTCAACGCTTCGCGCCATGAACAAAATTGCGCAATAGGCGAATACATATGTCGCTATGAGAACGATAATCAAACGTATAATAATATTTGTAAATCTAAAAGTCTCTACAGAAGTAATAGTATCTCCCTGACCTTTAGATTGTCCGCTCACCCAATACTTGAGTATTCCCAACCTATCGGCTATCAGTCCAGATAAACTCACTGCCTGAGCACTTCCCGGTGTAGGATTGCCTACAGAATTTACCGCGAGGGTTTTTTGAATTCCCCCATATAACCAATTACCAAAAACATTGCTCACATCAATAATTGCTTTTGTAAAAAACATGCTGAAATTTATTAAAATGGCGGCAATGATGACACTGGTCAGTAATTTTTTTGTTTGGAAACTACTCGATTTGACGATTGTGCCTATACTGATATAAATCAGAATAAATATGAATAGTATATTTGCAATATCTCTCACAATTACCCAGCCCAAATTAATTGCAGGTGAAAGGCTGAATATAAATGCGGTATGAAGGCTGAAATTAATGGCTACATCCATCAGATTTCCCATGAGCGCCATCATTGCTGCCGCAAAAGGGAGGATCAGTACCTCAAAGAAAATTTTTGTGATAGTGCCGACCGCTAGATCTGCTACGCCAAAAAAGCCGGCAATAGCACTGGTAACCGATTGTGCATGAGTATCAAACGGCACCACCAAAAAAACCGCTATGAATGTGAGGAGGATGAGAGTTGATTTTTTGGCCGACTGATTTGTAAAAAAGCGATGCATTTGAGTTTATTGTACTATGAAGCTTGAAGACTCTTTTTTCAGTACGTTATTTTCGGCGTCGGAGACAGTCATTTCTATTATGTATGAACCGGATATCCCATCCTTCTTGTTACCCATGAGCTTGAATGTAAATCTGGAGTTTTGATTGACGGAAACTTTCAGCCATTTCTCTGTTGCATCGGTCTCGGACGTGATATTTTGGAAAGCTAGATTGCCGTCTCGACCATATCCTACTCGAGGAGATGTGAGAACGTTTCGGAACGGTGTAGCGACACCCTGACGTTTCAGTGTCATGGTGACGTTCAAATTTGATGCGGAATAATTGCTGGTCAGATCTACTGTATACGAGAGAGGATTTCCTGCGGTAACCGTGGAATTTGGATTTGTCACAGACCAATCTAGGCTCTGTTCGTCAGGGGTGATAGTGTCCGTCGTATTTTCTTCTGGCGCGTCATCAACTTCTATCGGTTCTGGTTCTGTGAAATATGGCGCCAATTCGGTATTTGTCTGTTCCAAACTGTCGTCAATTGCATTCGATAATGCTTGGTCGTTATTATTTGCTTTTATAGCCTGATCATAATTTACAGAGCCCCAGCCGAATCCGGCAGTTTGTTTGACATTCGGCGCTTTCCTGCCACCGAGCAGGCCGACTGTGCCGTTCACAATTTGTTTTGTGAATTGATTGGCCAGAGCGTCCAGAATGGCATTTATGTTATCTGCCACAGCCAACTGATCGAGACCTATGCCGAGAGTTTTTGACAGTTGAGCTTCAACAATTGCTCCTGGGGTTGTTGGGGTGCAGTCTTTATTACCAGTAGGGTGTCCGTCGGCATCCAGTTCGTCTTCGCAGACCTCATAATCTTTGAAGCCATTGCCCCAATCGAGACGTGTTTTTATGACATATTGAGCATCAAAAATTCTTTTTGAAACTTCGTCTTGGGCTATGACCAGAGCGCCGTATTGGTTGTTTTGCGGAACAGTCGTGACCTCTATCCAATTTTCCCAACCGATACCGTTATTATTATTTGCAAAACCACTCACATTATTTGCCGCTTGAGAGAGAGTACAAGCCGCCCGTTGTCTGTATGGTAAATATGTTTCTGCCAACTGTACTCGTACTTGGAATGCAAATGGCTGGCAGAGAAAAGCCGCTTCTTTTTCCAAAAATTCGCCTATGACGGAATCAGCTGTATTGGTCATCAAACCTCGAAAATCTTGAACAAATCCGGGATTTCCTTGGAAGCCGGAATTAATCCACTCAATTGTGGAAACGGTGATGTTGTAGAGCATCGCCTTGGCGAGCTGGGTGACGAGAGGTTCTATGATGCAGTCTTTTACAAAACTACCGGTCGCGCCTGTTTCAATAGTTTTATTTTCAACAGGTACAGATTTTCCTGTCAATGCTTTTACCACTTTACTCAATCCGAGCGTTGCGGCTATTTGGGATATACAATCAGCACCCGCCGCCGAAACTTTTTTGGGATAGAAAAGCAAGCCGCTCGGTATTAAAAGTGAGACGATGATAAGGCAAAGGACGGCTTTTTTGTAAAAACGAGAAAGTATCATCTCGAAAACGATAATCGTCCGTATAATTATACACTATTCCACAAATATATATCCCGGTTCTGTTGATGAAAATATGACATTTTGCTTTTTGAAATAAGCGCTCATTGCCCGGGTTGAAAGTTCCAGAGATTTCAAGCCGTCTTCGTATCGGAGAACCATTTTTGTGGCACCTACCGGATCGGTTGCCAATATAGACATGCCTCTGACTCCTTCAATCATGGCGGACAGAGAATTGAGGAGAGAAATATGGGCGTTTTTGAGGACGGTAGGTACGGCTACGAAAGCTATGTTATCACGGATTTTTTCATAACGGGCTATATTTAGAGCCAATTTTTGGAGGTCTTCATTTTTTTCTGTTTCATATACCCTATTTACGATGACGAGCTCGTTTTCATAACCTGACGATGTTGGTTCATTGAATATAGTGCCTAGAGTATTGCCGTATTTCTTTATTTCGGTTAGAGATGTCGTGTTTATAACACTCACGTCGCTCTCCGTATAGACTTTTTCACCCGCAGGTCCGCCATAATCTGTGGCCAAAAGCTTGTTTACGAGCGAGAGTCCCGTGTTTTCATCTATAGGGGTTCCAGATTCTTTTAGTTTTACATATTGTGTGAGGAATTCTCGGGCAAAGCGGTCTGTAGCAGTCAGAGGTTTTTCGGATGTGTTCGCGGATGCTTTTTGTTCAAGGTTTTTTATTATTTCCTCTGTTGTCGTGCCGATGGCCAGATTTTTGAGTGTATTTTCCCAGTCCGGGTTGTCTAATTGGCCATTTTTCAAAGCGTTTTGAACGCTAGCATCGGCTATGAGATCTATTTTTGAGCTTATGTTATCGGTTTTTGGTGTTTTGAATTTGAAAACAGTCGCTCCACCTATGATTAGCACAGCCAAGATGATAGAAATACCGATTTTTGTACCGAGAAATTTAAGCATGACGAAATTATATCATGCGTATGGTATTATGAAGCTATGAAGAAGATTTTTTTTACAATTCTTTTGATTATTTTCACTTCCCCTCTCTCTACACATGCTTTTAGCATTAGTTCTTTTAGTTTGACTAGGGCTTTTGGTGGTACCATAGCGCCTTTCCCCACATCTTTTCCTTGTACCTGTAGTGGAACCGGAGTTTATTATCTCACCATCGGACCGCCATCAAAACTGACACTTACTTATCAAGCTGGCACTCAAAAATACTTGAGTAAAAATTTACCTTATGCAATCAATGTATTGGGTTTTTATGATCCAAGCGAAAAAAATATGTGTAAAATATATGTTGGCACCGGATGTTCGGTCGTGCCTTCTGCCGGTAATATAACTTCAAAAGTCGGCTCTTCAAAAAGTTTCTGATTTTACGAAGTTTGTGAAATTTTGAGCCACGTTTCTAGGGGAACGTCTTCGGCTCTGATATTTTCGTCTAGTCCGAGTTTTTCAAACAGAATTTCTAATTTTTCTTTTGATGTTTCTCCTGTCATTTCTTCCGACATTTCTTCAGGCATGACTTTTTCCAGGTTTGAAATTAGTTTTTTTCTCTTTTGGGCGAAGCCGGCGCGGACGATTTCAAAAAAGCGATTCTCTGTGGTTTTGTCTGGTATTCCTTCTCCATTCACGAAAGGATTTTGTATATTTGAAAGTTTGATAACAGCCGAATCTACGTTTGGAATGGGAAAAAAATTTCCACGCGAGACATTCATGACGAGTTCCGGTTTTGCATAGGCTTTTACGGACAAAGATAAGATACTTTCTTTGCCATCGCGGGCGATTATTCTGTCGGCCACTTCTCTCTGGACCATCAGAACCATGAGAGACGGTTTTATTTTTGCCGAAAGAAAATTTCTAATGAGCGTGCCGGTTATGTAATACGGAATGTTGGCGATTAACTTGTAAGGACTTTCCAGGTTTAGATTTTTGTTCAGATTTTCCGCATCAAATTTCATAATATCGTCGTGAATCAATTCAAGTTTTTTATCCGCGATTTCTTTTTCAAAAACTTTGGCGAGAATCGGAATCAGGCGATCGTCTTTTTCAACAGCTTTCACATGTGCCCCACTTTCAAGCAATGCGCGAGTGAGAATGCCTTTACCCGGGCCGATTTCTATGACTGTTTCTCCCACTTTCAAGTCTCCGGCACTGACAATAGCGCCGACTATGCGAGGCGAAATGAGAAAGTTTTGGCCCAGAGATTTTTTGGCGAATGGCATATTGTGATTATATCAGGCGAAAGAGGTGTCCGAGCGGAGACTTTCGGAGGCCGACGGGCCGAGAATGAGCCGCCGCCCTAGCAAGGGCGGACGGCGTGCTCCGCGAGGATACCTCTTTCGCCTTCTCTTTATATATCAAAATATATCACTTTACCTCCAATTCTCGCGACTTCTTCTTTCATCAGATGTTTTTCCGGTATATCAAATATAAATTCAGAAGGCACAGCCACTTGTTTTGACCCGTAAATGGTTCTGACGGAAGCATGAGATATATATATTTTTTTCTTGGCGCGAGTGATGGCAACATAAAAAAGTCTGCGCTCTTCTTCATCATCGCGTTTTTCGCTCCGAGACCCCATTGCTCTATGAGGAAATAAATCTTGCTCCAGGCCACTGATGAAAACATATTCAAATTCCAGACCCTTGCTAGCGTGTACCGTCATTAATTTTACCGCAGGCTTGTTTTCTTCCATTTCATCCTGATCTGTTGCTAAAGCGGCGTCTTCCAGAAGTTTCATCACTCCATCTGTAGGTGGCAGAAAATCGTATTTTGTCGCCAGAGTGGCGAGCTCGCGGACGTTCTCTAGTCTCTCCAAATCCTCATCCGTGCCATTTTTGAAGAGTTCCTCCATACCGGTTCGCTTTATTACAAATTTCACCAAGGCCGAAGTTTTCTCTGTCTCGGATTTCTTTTTTATGTCGTCCAGAATGAGATTAAATACTCGCCATTTTTCAGCGTGGGCGGACGAAAGTTGATCCAACATTCCGGAAAATATCTTTGCAATTGTCACTTTGCCTATGCCACGTGGCGGGATATTTATGATTCTCTGAATATCAGAAAGCGAATCACGGTTCAAAGCAGCACGAATAAAAGAAAGTACATCTTTCACTTCTTTTCTCTCAAAGAATTTCACGCCGAGCACTTGATATGAAACTTCGCGCGCGAGCATGGCTTCTTCTAAAGCTCTGGATTGAAAATTTGCTCGATAAAGTACGGCAATTTCGCGCGGATCTGTGCCGTTTTTTATGAGTTCGGCTGATTTTTCGGCTATGAATCGCCCCTCATCGTTTTCATCATAGGCTTCATATAGGGAAATCTGATCGCCTGACACACTTTTTGTGAATAAATTTTT
>JAUSGU010000083.1 GCA_030648825.1 bacterium | reverse complement strand
GTTTCGCCCGGAGTGGTTGAGTCACCTTTTGCCGGCGCGGTGATGACGACTCTCGTTGCGCCGGCATCCAGATGAACTTTAGCTTTGTCGTATGAAGTGAATAATCCGGTTGAGTCCACAACGACATCTATATTTAATTTTTTCCACGGAAGCTCCGATGGTTCTCTCTCTCCCAAGTAAAAAATCTTTTTACCATCTACGAGTAAATATGGATCACTTCCTTCTACAGCCGTTACGTCAAAAGGAAAAGTTTTGTAAACCGTATCGTATTTCAAGAGATAGGCCATGTTTTTCACGTCGCCCAAATCATTCACTGCCACGATATCTATTTCTTCACGTTCGCGAGCCACTTTGAGGAAAGCTCTGCCAATTCTACCAAAGCCATTTATAGCCACTCGTATTTTTCTTTTTGAGAACATATTTATGAGATTATGTGATGATTATAACAGAAGAAAGCAAAAAGTATGCTCGCGTGGAGACGCCTGAGGAGCGACGGCGACGAAGCCGAGGAAGTTTTCTAGCAAGAAAACTTCCGTGCTCCACAAGAGCATACTTTTCGCTTTCTTATCCCCTATTCATACACAGTTTATCAACATTATTAAACCTTGATAGACATTTTTAAAGGCGTATACTTAATGACTATATAAATCAAGCTTTATGGCAGTCTCATTTATGACAATAAGAGATGCGGCAACCTATCTGGGAGTCTCTCCCCTCACTTTGCGCAATTGGGACAGACAAGGAAAGCTTCCCGCCACTCGCCACCCCATGTCAAATTATAGAATTTACAAGACAGACGACATAGAAAAACTTTTACGCGATATAGAATCCGGAACTATGCCAACCAAAGCAAAACCGCGCAAAGTTTTGAAACGTAAACTCACCGTAAAAAGCGTTATAGATTAAAGCTATCTCGGCTATCTCGGATACACGAGAACAAAAAAAAGAAGCGAAAGAGATATCCTCGTGGAGTACGCCGTCTCGGCCTGCTGGCCGAGCGGCTCGTTCTCGGACGCCTTCGCGTCCTCCGAAGGTCTCCACTCGGACATCTCTTTCGCTTCTTTTTTCTACACTATCGAAGTAATCGCTACCTTGAAGTATGGCTGACGGTGGCCCTGTTTCTTGAAGTATTTGCTCTTTGGCTTGTAGTGAACGACGCTTATTTTTGGATCGCGACCAATTTCTTTTATTTCAGCTTCTACTTTTGCACCATTTACAAATGGAGTACCCACGACAGTTTGCCCGGCGTTATCTACTAGAACAACCTTATCAAAGGTAATTTTGCCTCCTACAACGTGATTTCCGAGGATTTTTTCTATCTTTATGATATTTCCCACCTGCACTTTATATTGCTTGCCTCCGGTCATTATAACGGCAAAAGCACCTGTTCCAGTCGCTTTTGCCACCTTTTTCGTTTTGTTTATAGCCATAGTTTGAATAGTATTACACGGAGAGTTTAAAAAGACAAGATTATTCGTCGATATTCGGTCTATCGAGCTCTAAAAGCTTGAATTCCTTCCCTTCCACTTCGGTAATCCGTACAACGTCTTTATCTATGAGCCTGAAATCCTTGTCTGATGTGTTCCAGTGATTGACTACTGTGCCGAGAGATTTGCCTAACTTGCCATGAGATTCCTGATAGGATTTGAGATGTCTTTGGAGCGTCTCGACATTCTTACGAATATCTTTTGCCGACTCCTCGATCTGAAGCGCCTTGAGACCCTGAAGCACAGTTTGGAGAAATGCGAGAAACGATGTAGGGGAAACGATGAGCACATGTTTGTCTTTAAAAGCGTATTCGATGAGATCTCTCGTATTGAGTTTTACCCCACCAACCTGCGCCACCAGAAGGTCGTAGTAAATTGCCTCGTGAGGAATGAACATGAAAGCAAAATCCATCGTCCCCTGCCCCGGCTGTACATATTTTGCTGTCTCATCTATGCGATTCTTTAAATCGTTCCGGAATGCTTTTTCGAGTCGTTCACGCTCGACTGGATCTTTCTCTTCAACTAATCGATTATAGTTCTCCAGAGAAAATTTTGAATCAATAGGAATTATTTTTTCTTTCACGAATACGACCGCATCGACAATCGTGCCGTCTTTGAAGGGATATTGCATTTGATAGCTTCCCGGCGGCAAAACATTTTTGAGAAGTGTCTCCAGATAATATTCGCCGAGAATCCCGCGCTGTTTTGGATTCTTCAATATATCCTGAAGCGATTGGAGCTGATCCGCGAAAGAGACCACCTGACGATTCGTCTCGTCGAGCTTGGTGAGGCCTCGGGTCACATCCTTGATGAGCTTTGCCGACTCGCCGAATTGGGTTTTGAGGGCATCGTTCATATTCCGCGCTGTCTCCCCTATCTTTGTATCCATTGTTTTGTTGAGATCGCCTACCTTGCGATCAACGATACGAGAAAGCTCATTCACTTGCTCGAGGATAAGTTTGAGGCCAGTATCGTCTGTTTTTGGTTCTTCTGGCTTTTTACGTAAAAGAAAAAAGATAATCCCCGCGTTTAAAGCGAAAATGATGACAACGACAACGACCAAAAGCGAGTTTGACATAGTTGTAGTATACTTTGCTTATGACCCTGCATCAAACAATAAAAAATCATATAAAAGAGGCAATGCTCGCTCACGACGAAACTCGCAAACTAGTCTTGCGAGGCGTGCAGGCGGAAATACAGAGAGAGCTCATAGCCAAAAAATCTATGGCAAACGAAGGCACGGACGAAGAAGTTTTGGCTATTATAAAAAGATTGGTAAAACAGAGAAAAGATTCCATAAAACAATTTACCGATGGCGGGCGACCTGAACTGGCAGAAAACGAATCAAAAGAATTAAAAATACTGGAAGTCTATCTCCCAGCTACTATGTCAAAAGAAGAAATCAAAAAAATAGCTATTGTCAAAAAAACCGAACTGAAAATCACGGACAAAGCCGGCGCTGGAAAACTGATCGGCGCTGTCTCAAAAGAACTAAAAGGCACGGCCGAAGGAAGCGATATAAAACAGGTGGTGGACAACTTGTTTTTGTAGCTTGACAAAAAAAGTGTTTGGGTGTATAATTGAAGGTAGATGAAAAAACCAGTTCTTACGCTTGCGTGGCTCGTGAGTGAGGCCATCAGACTGAAGCACGAGCAAGAAACTACGTTCGCCAATGCTTGCTTTATGGTTGTCACGCAGAATAACTGCTGGCAAAGGTATAAGGAAGTGTTGAATGCGACCACCACCCTCCTCCAGAAAAAACCCGAACTACTGGAGGTGATTTCACCGGCTCGGACGGAATATGAACTTCCGCCCCTGCCGGCAAAGTTAACGTTCTATACGTCTGCGAGCGCTTCAGCCGATGCTCTCGCAAAAATAGAGGAGAAGGCTCGAGTGATCGAAGTTCCTTCTCATCGGTCAAGAATGTTCGGATGAAAATTAAACTTTTCGAACTTTCAAAAAACACTCTCTACGGGTCGAGAGTGTTTTTTTCTTGATAAAAACCCAAAAATCGGATATTCTCTAAAAGCTTTCGTGAATGGTTTTTTATAGGCCCTATCGTCTAATGGTTAGGACAGGAGCTTTTCAAGCTCTAAATCGGGGTCCGATTCCCCGTAGGGTCACATCATGTCAATTTCAAAAATAAAAAAGCTAGAGAATATTTATCCCCTAGCTTGCTCTGGTGCGAACAAATTAATCTGTAACCGTGCTTTTCTTTTTGCCGGAAATATAGAAATCAGCTTGCCCAACCATTGAAGCGATACCTGTCAGTAAAGTCAAAGATTGAGCAGGATTATCCACGTTATGACAAGATAACTCATGTCCTTGTCTTTGAGTTGAATTATGACCAGATGAGTAGATACCACAACCGTCGCCAGGACAATCTAATGTCAGAAAGCCTTCTCTAACATCTCCTCTAATTCTACATCTATCATAATCTCTCAAGATCATTAACTGACCATAAGCAGTCTGCATCGCTTCAAGTGTATTTTTCAAAATAATACTCTGAAGTTCAAATGAATCCGAAAGCAAATAATTTGAAAAATCTATACCAAAACATCCCCCGAGAGAACTGCCGTGTTGACCATGTTGAGCCAACATATATAGAGTCACATGTTGATGCTCTCTGGCAGACGTTTCATCACAACCATCCAGAATATCGAAAAGTAATCCGAGACTGGAGGTCGTGAGGTATCCTGTTTTCCAGTCGTATATGTGTCTTTTCCCGGACCCGACACAATGACGACATGTGTCATCAAACTCTTCTCGTTTGCCTGAACCACCGCATTCTTCGCAGACAAAGTTCAGTTCTTTTTTAATTTGAGGAATAGGTACAAGAAAATCAACATAATCTCCTATTTCCCGTAGCTTTTGAATCGAGGCTCTGCCTTCCGATGAAAAACCAAAAGAATCACTTGAAAGATCGCCAGAAAAAGAGTCCATGAGCCCATCAACATCGTGTTGTTTGGATACAACTTTAAACCAAGGTGAACTAATGAGAACAGGTTTAGCAGATCGAATACAGTCTCTATGGATCTTGATTATGATTGCCTTCTGAATTTGACTCCACAGAAGATGATATTTTCTAGAAATATGCTCATATTGCATCAGTTTCATATATATCCTTTCTATTTTTTTATTGAAGAGCGTTACATATTCACAATACACTTTTTTATCTCTTCTGCCACTCTTCTTCCTGTCTCACAAGAAGGTTTTTTGCCTCGTTTTGATCTTTCAAGAGAACCTCAACTATTTTTTCCATCCTCATGGACTGAGAGCCTTTTACCAATATGACATCGCCTGTGTGTAGAATGTCGGCGATAGCTTTGATCGTCTGTTCGGAGGTTTCAAATGAAAGGATATGGTCAGGCGACATGCCGGCTTCTCGGGCGCCACTGGCAATGTGCTTTGCTAGTTTTCCTACCGTAATCAAAGTATGAACTATCTCTCCGGCTAACTTTCCTATATCTCTATGAGCTTTTTCGGCATGAATGCCGAGCTCTTTCATGTCTCCGAGTACGGCTATTTTTTTGCCACTCACAGATAGATTGGCGAGAGTTTTCAGAGCTTCCGTGCAGGCTATGGGCGAAGAATTATATGTGTCGTCTATGATAATGCTTCCCGACTTTCCTTTCAAAAGTCGCATTCTGCCTCTGGGCATGTCAAATTGCTCAAAAATATCCGATAGATTGTTTGTAACATTTAAAACAGAGGCTACAGCACAGGCGGTGGCGATAGAATACATGAGATGTTTGCCAATAACCCCATTCAATTCTATTCGTTCCGTTCTGTTTTTTACATTTAAGATGCCATATTGTCCACGTGGTCTCGTTGGAAAGTCGTTATCATACAGAATTCCTGTTTCAATGATTTTTATTTCAGCTAGAGAGCTAGTGCCGTAGAATACTTTTTTTGCATCCAGATCTCTCACAGTTTTCATAAAATATGAATCATCGGCGTTCACGATGAGCGTGCCTTTAGGCTTTAATGCTCGTGCCAAAAACATTTTCTCGCGCAAAACTTCTTCTGTATTTTTGAAGTATTCAATATGCACAGGCACATCCGCCATGCGAGTTAAAACGACTATGTTGGGATGGAGCCAATGGCTTATTTTTTCTATGTCTCTCGGATGGTCAGCGCCTACTTCCAAAACGAGCCACTTTGGAAACTGATTACCGGAAGCAACAAAAGCAACCATAGCGCCTCGCCATATATTTCTCCACCAGCCGGAAAGTGATGACCAAGCATTTTCCAATCCCAAAATAGTCAGAGGCAAGCCGATTTCGCTGTTCATGCTCTTTTGACTTTTTCTTGTTTCAAACGAACCGGATACCACTGCGTATATGGCATCTTTGGTTGCTGTTTTGCCGACACTTCCCGTCACAGCGATAATCTGCGGTTTGTGACGCGCCAAAGCTATTCTAGCTTCAAGTGTGAGGATGGCGACCACTAATTTTTTTGCGATATTTTTGAAAAAATCTTTCATTACTGTTTACCTATCGGGAGGGATATCATAATAGTTAATCAAAAACTTTACTAGGTCAATGAAAGGTGTGGTGAGAGTGTGACTGGCGTACTCCGCATTCTTTGGATAAACCGTAAAGAGAAAAATGATAAAACGTGGATTATATGCCGGAAAATAACCAAAAAATGAATGGAGGTATCTATCTTCATAATACCCACGACCAGTTTCTAGAGCCATTTGAGCCGTACCTGTCTTTGCGGCTATGGAATAGCGTGGCTGTTTGACTGTTCCGTTGAGGAGAGCTTTATCCACCACTTCCACTAGCATACGAGTAATTGTTTCGGAAGTTTCCGACTTGAGCACTCTCTCCGTATTATCATATGACAGTGTTTTTGAAATGCCTGTCACATAATCTATGCGTTTTACGATATGCGGATTTGGAAGTATTCCACCATTACCCAGAGCAGAGAGGGCGCGCACCGTTTCAATCGGTGTCATGGCGATTCCCTGTCCAAAAGCGGCTGTGGCATGTTCTATCTCGCGCGGAGAGTCCAGATTTTTTATGAGACCGTGTATTTCTCCAGGCAGATCTATGCCTGTTTCTTTACCAAAACCGTATGATTTGAAATATTTGGACATTTTTTCGTTGCCGAGTTTTAAAGCGACAAAAGCCATGCCTGTATTGAGTGATTGATTCAAAACTTCCTGCATAGGCACTGTACCTCTACCTTTGCCGTCAAAGTTTGATATTTTGGCGCCGTTTATCATCACAAAACCATAATCCGGATATGTGGTTTCGGGTGTGATAACTCCAGCATCAATTCCAGCCGCCATAGTGAGAGGTTTTATGATAGAACCCATCTCATAGACTCCGTTTATGAGAGGATTATCAAAAACTTCATTTGATTCATTGGCGAAATTATTCGAATCAAAACTAGGTGAAACGGCCATGGCGTATATTTCTCCTGTCACAGGGTCCATAATGATGCCTCCAGTGAGATCGGATTTCCACGTCATTTCAACTGAAGCGATTTTTTTTTCCAATTCCTGCTCAACGGTAGGTTCAATTGATGTTACGATATCGCCTCTAGCGGATATATTTTTTTTATCAAAAACTTTGCCTATATCAGAGAAAATTTGGGCGAAAAAATTGGTGTATAAATCAGATGAATCACGGGCGAGAATATCATTGTAATATCTTTCCAGGCCGTAACTGCCGGCCAGAGTTGTACCATCTTCTTGGAATCCGACAAAGCCTAAAACGTTGGCGGCTGTTCTACCTCCCGGATATATTCTCCAACGTTCTCTGTATGTGCCGACTCCCGCCAGATTGAGATTTTGTATGCGCTCTGCGATCTTTTCATCCACATGTTTGGCGATTTCCACATATGTTTTGTTTCCTTCAATTTTGGCCAGGAGAATTGATTCGTCCATGGACAAAATTCCTGACAGAGCGTTGAAGACATCTTCCGGATGTTCTATTTTTTTTGGCTCAATAGTCACACTATAACCGCTGGCTAGAGTAGCGGCCGAAATGATACTGCCTGTCCGTGGCGAAAAATAAATAGTGCCTCGATCGTATACGGCTTGTCCCCTCTTTACATACTGTCTATCGGCCTGATCTCTGTATATTTGATTTTCTATGATCTGAATATAAAAAAGTCGGCTGATCAAAATGAGAGTGAAAGCCAGTATGAAAATCCTCAACAATTGTATTCGGCGCATCGGGCGGGGCTATCTATTGAAGGACAGAGAGAGATAAGGCTGTTTGGTTATATACGTCGGTCCGACCGGAGATTCCGTAAATCCTCGCGAGTACGCATATTCAATATTGATTTCGGTTTTGGTTGTCAAAAATTGTTTTTCCAAATTTCCGACAGAACCGGCCAGTTGGACAAATTCTTCTTGCATGTCTTTTGCTACCACGATATGGGTAATGGCGCCGTTTACAAAATAAACATATGCGCATACTAGGATGAACGCCATAGAGAGTAATAGCCATGCCGTTACCGGCTGTTCCATTCTTTCTATTTTTGCTTGTACGTATTGCGTCATGTATTTTATTTAGTTTTTAATTTTTTGTCACTTTTCTATTGCTTTATGAAAATTCGCAGTTTGGCACTTCGTGATCTGGGGTTTTGTGCAATTTCTCCGGCGCTGGGTACGATCGGTTTTTTTGTGAGAGATTTACCCAAACCGTTTTTTTCCGCTGTTTTTATGAAATTTTTTACTATACGGTCTTCTAGACTGTGAAAAGAAATGATTGCCATTCTGCCACCTGTTTTTAGGCTTTTTAGGCCGATTTCCAGACCTGATTTGAGATTGCCGAGTTCATCGTTTACCGCTATGCGCAAGGCTTGGAAGGTTCTGGTAGCCGGATGGATTTTACCTCTCCTATATATGGCGGGTACTGAACTGGAAACGATATTCGCCAAATCATCCGTCATATCTATGGGTTTCTCTCGTCTCCTCTCAACTATAGCCTTGGCAATTCGTCGTGAGTATCTCTCGTCTCCATAGGCGTACAAAACATTGGCTATGTCTTCTTCGGCCCAAGTATTGACGATGTCGCTCGCGGTAAAAGAATCTCTCTCGGGGTTTTTTTCCATAGTCATGAGTAGAGGCTCGTTTTTTTTGAAACTGAAGCCTCGACCAGAAGAATCCAAATGAGGAGAAGATAGTCCGAGATCGAGCATGATTTTGTCGGCGTGATCCTTGCCTGCTTCTCGTATGAATTTATCCATGTCTCTGAAGTTTCCTAAAAAGAGTTTCCAGTTGGTCGGGTTTATTCCGGCTTCATCAAACTTCCTCTTTGATTCTTCTATGGCATCTTCATCTCTATCAATGCCTATGAGAAAAATTCCTCTCTTCCTCTGGAGAGCACTCATTGCATGTCCCGCTCTACCTAGAGTGCCGTCTATAACGACATCACCCTCTGAGAGATCCAGACCGTCTATTGTTTCTTGTAAAAGAACTGGTTCGTGCATGCTATATCACGCCCACTTGACCTAATTTTTCGGCCAAAGCACCGGCTTTACCTTCAACACCTTTCTTGTAGCTCGTCCAGGCTTTCTCGTTCCAAATTTCCACGCGCGATTGGACACCGACCACAGCGACCTTGCCTTTGAGGTTTGCCCAATTCTGGAGGAAGTCCGGAACCAGAATGCGACCGATAGAATCAACATCCGCTTCAACCGCTCCGCCGAACATGAATCGGCTGAAGCTTCGACTGTCGGATTGACCAATGGAAGCTTCTGACAGTTTTGTGGAAATTTTTTCCCACTCGCGAGGCATAAACACAAACAAACAATGATCGAGGCCGGGTGTGACTACCACCCTCTTCCCCATTCTCTCCCTGAATTTTGCGGGGAGAGAAATACGATTTTTCTCGTCTATGGAATGTATGTATTCACCTATGAGCATGAGATTATTTTTTCACTTGCGTGCGAACGCAAACCAGCTTGCGGAGCCGCAAGCCTCTCACCTGCGAGATTTTTATTTCATATGTGCCAAACCGACCGATTATTTTATGGACTTTATGAATGATTCGCATGTATCGTGGGTTTTTGATTTAGGAAAGTGTAATGATGTTCACTTTCCACTTTTTCCCACTTGTATAATAGTATATAACACTCTATCCCACTCTGATACATAGTTATCCACATTTTTCCATCTACAACACACCACGTTTTTTCGTCAAAAAAGCAAAAAAAAACAGCAGATACATAGTCTGAGAAACGAGGAACAGGTACGGGTCTGTCCCGAGGGCTCCCGTTCCGAGTCTCGCAAGACTATGTATCTGCTGTTTTTCCTCTTTTACTTCGGTCTCATCAGAGGGAAAGTTTGCACTTCGCGCAGTGGTTTGTCTATGAGAAAAGCAAAGAGGCGTTCGCCAAAACCGAAACCGCAAGTTGGTGGCATGCCGTGTTCCAACATTTCCACGAATTCATAGTCGGCCATCATGGCTTCTTTGTCTCCAGCATCTATCAGTTTCTGTTGTGTTTCAAAACGTTTACGTTGATCTATAGGATCATTGAGTTCCGAATATCCCCTACCCATTTCACTGCCGGCCAGTATCGGTTGGAACATTTGGGCGACATTTTTCCCTGGAACAGACTTTGCCAGAGGGGCGACGAGCAGTGGGTGGTCAATGACGAATGCCGGTCCAGAGATATTTTTTCGACAATATTTCCAGAGAGTATCCATCAAACGTTCACGGTTGTCACCGTCATATTTTATTTTTAGCGAATCCAGTTTTTTCTTTATTTCTTCATCCTTTGCTTTTTCTATATCCAATCCGGTCTGTCTCTTTATTTCTTCTCCATATTTAATTTCTTTCCACTCGCTCGCCAAATCAAATGTGTGACCACGGGTTGTGAATTTTGTCGTACCAAAAACTTCTTTGGCTATCGTGCGATAGAGTTCTTGAACGAGTTTCATGCCGTCTCTATAATCGGCGTAGGCCCAATAGAATTCCATATTTGTGAATTCTTGGAGATGTTCGGGACTAGAACCTTCATTGCGAAAAGCTCGCCCAATTTCAAATGTTTTTTGAAAACCGCCGGCCATGAGCCTCTTTTGCCACAATTCGCCTATGGATATGCGTAAATAGACATCTATGTCAAAATCATTGTGATGAGTTTTGAATGGTCGTGCTTCTGCCCCACCAGTTGTCAATTCCAGTGTAGGAGTTTCAACTTCCAAAAATCCTTCTTTTTTTAAGAAGGTTCGCGTGACATCCCAGAATTGTGCTTTCTTTTTGAAGATATCTCGCAATCCTGGTGTCATAACCATATCCAGATAACGTTTGCGATATCTCTCATCTTCATCCGTGAGTCCATGCCATTTTTCTGGTAGAGGCGAGAGTGATTTTCCTGCCATAATCCAAGAAGAGACCAGAATGCTCTCTTCGCCTTTTTGTGTCGTAAAAAAATTTCCCGTAACAGAGATAAAATCTCCGATATCTGCGGTGTCCGTGAATAATTTGAAAAGTTTTGAATCCAGAGTATCTCTTTTGAAAACGGTTTGCAGTTTTTCTTTGCCGTCGTCCAAAACGATAAACAAAATTGCTCCCTGTCCACGGATAGCCATGATCCTGCCTACTACGGATATGATTTTATTTTGTTTGGAAAAGTCGGCAAAATTTTTGCGGGCGTCACATAGACACATATCGCGTGGAACACGAGCCGGATATGGATCCATGCCAGCTTTTTTCAAAAGCTCAATTTTTGCCAGTCTAGATAATTTTATTTCGTCTAATATAGCCATGAGGCCTATTATAACCGATTTATTCTACTGATACGATTTTATAATCGATTGATCCTTTTGGCGTCTTTACTGTAACCATATCTCCGCGAGTTTTTCCCATCAGCACTGAACCAGTAGGAGATTGGTTGGAAATCTTACCTTCGGCCGTATTTACTTCATCCGAACCGACAATTTTGAATTTTTGTGTGCCTTTTACCCCCTGTTTTTCAACGGTAACAACCGATCCTACAGACACGTGATCACCATGAGTTTCACGAACGATTTCGGCGGTTTTGAGAGTATTTTCAATAGTTATAATACGGTCTTCTATGGTTGCTTGCAGTTCTCTGGCTTCTTGGTATTCCGCATTTTCCGAGAGGTCGCCGAGAGATCTGGCATATTCCAAATTGATCGCCACTTCTTTTCTCTTTACCGTTTTCAAAATTTCCAGTTCTTTTTCCAATTCTTTAAACTTTTCGCCTGTTAGGTATTTGGTTGTATCCATCATTATGGTGGGGTTATTTGTTATGTGGTCTAATATAGCACGGATTTTGAAGAATACAAAGTTTTATAGCAAGCGAAAGGAAGAGTGTCTCTCTAAAACGACCGGAAAATTTTTAGCAAAAAATTTTCCTAAGCTCGGGCACCGTCGTGCCCTCGGTTTCGTTTTATCGATCCACTCTTCCTTTCGCTTTTTCTTACTGCAAATACTCCGGCGTATACACATGCATCCAATCCAAGAGCTCTCGCATGACAAACGTGGCGCCGTAAATATTGGCGCGAGGGCCATGTTCCATGATGACGACGAAAGCATATTTCGGATCTTTATACGGAAAAAAACCGGTTACCCACGAATTGACGAAGGCTTTTGCCGTACCGAGTTCCGCTGTACCCGTCTTTGCCCCCACTTCAATGAAAGGCATGTTGAGACCACTGGCTGTTCCATTCAAAACTCCTTCTCTCATGCCTTCTCTGACAATTTTCAAATATGCCGGATCAATGGCGATTTTTTCTGCCATGATGCCGTTTTCACCCGATATTTTCAAAATGCTGGGATAAACCAAGAGCCCGCCGTTTGCCACAGACCCGAGCGCGCGGAGTATTTGGAGTGGTGTCACCTGAAAACCGTATTGGCCGATTGAAGTGAAATAAGTATCGCCGATTCTCCACGGATCGCCGGGAAAAACTTTTTCTTTCCAGGCTGGAGACGGAATGATGCCAGCCGGTCCTAGAAAAAATCCCTCAGCCGAATTTTTGCCGAAGCCGAATAGAGAAAAATATCGTTTCATTCTCTCCACACCGAGTCCTGTCTGATTTTCAAAACCTCCGCCGATTTCATAAAAATAAACATTTGAAGAAACAGCCAGAGCTTTTCTCATATCCACCGGACCATGCGCTTTCCAATCCATAAATACACTTTTCTTTTCCGGATCATAAGGATTTGGAACACTTATGGATCCTGTGCTTATTATTTCCGTTTCCGGATCTATGATTTTCTCTGTCAAAGCGGCGATGGCTATGTACGGTTTTATGATGGAGCCAGGCGTATATAATCCGGCGATGACACGATTGAGAAAAGGTTTTTTATTGTCGTTCAAGAATTTCTCTATAGTTTTGCCATCAGTGCCGTCGGACATTATTTGGCTGTTATATTCGGGGAAACTTGTGAGAGCGATAATTTCTCCCGTTCTCACATCCATCATGGCTCCGCCACCGCCCTCAAAACCGACCCTCTCCGCCAATTCTTTTATGTATTCAAAAAATTTGGTTTCCACCAGTGAATCTATGGAAAGAGTGATATTTTCACCGTCAACACTCTTTCGGATGATTGATTCGGATTTGATGTTTCCCAGGGCATCTCTCTCCACGATTTTTAATCCTTGTATGCCCCGCAAATTTTCATCATATGCTTTTTCTATGCCGGCCACACCCTCAAAATCCTTACGGTAATAAAACCCCCGTTTGTCTTTTGATGGATATTTCAAATAGCCCAGCACATGGGAGTGGCCGTTTTTTTCTATA
This sequence comes from bacterium, assembly GCA_030648825.1. GTDB lineage: Bacteria > Patescibacteriota > Minisyncoccia > Phycocordibacterales > UBA6065 > UBA6065. The sequence continues at coordinate 6,263 of JAUSGU010000083.1, read as the reverse complement.
TATAATCTGGTTGAAAAATCTTTTTCATTTACGGCGATTTTATTCCAAGCCAGTTTTATGTCATTTCTATCATATATAGCTCCTCGTTCGGGAAAAACAATTGTTTCACTCATAGCGTTGTCTTCGCTCATAGTGCTGTATTTTTCCCCGTCTTTTACCTGTAGAGTCCAAGCTTTGCCGAGCAAAATCAATATGACGAGAAAACAAGACACAGAGAGAATAATGATAGATGTGACGGATATGGGCTTTTCTATTCGGCCCTCAAATTGATGCACATCAAATCCCGGCATGTTTTCTGAGTCCAGAAATATTTCGTCGGGATCAATTTCATTGCGGATAACCGATTTGCGTCTATGAAATAAATTCACGCCTTTATGTTACCACAAGAGTTTCCGACGGATGATAGATGAAACAAAAAAAATGATGATAAAAATACCAGTAAATACATAAGAAAATCCGTACAAACCAAATTTTGTGCCGTAGAGAGCGTCAATCAAAATACCATAAATCACAGCTTCATAAAATTTTGGAACAAAAAAACAAGCGCCGGTTATAAATATGACCGAAAGCCACCAAGGTAAATAAAGTATTGAAACTATGATACCGATATTCCAAACAGTTCTCATGGTGATGTTTTTACTTCCACAAATAGAATGTCATGGATATTGATCGGTGATCGAAAGAGAATAGTTTCAAATGAATCAACCGAATCGGCGATTACTTTCTCAACGATGCCGAAGATGTGAGGTTTTATGTCGGAAAATATGACGATATCTCCTTCTTTTATTTCGACATCAATTGGCACGCTCGCAGAAAAATTTCCTCCACCTCTACCTCTGGCTTCTGCTCGCACATTTGAATTGTCAAATGATATATTTGTTTTTTTACCCGGTGTGGAAAAAAAAGTCACTTTTGATCTGTTGTCGTATATTTCGGCTATTTCACCTATCAAAACGTCACCCTGAGCGTATACCATATTACCTACTGCCAAACCATCTCTCTTTCCTCTGTCTATAATGAGAGTGTCATATGGGGATACCGGCGGACGGACTAATACTATCGCTAAAATTAAATTACCTTCAATTTTTCTTCCCAATATGGATTTTAATTCCTCGTTTTCACGTTTTATAACATCGAACAACAAGAGAGAAATTTCATCAGCGCGAATTTCTCTAGCTAGTCTCTCGTTTTCTCGTGCTAAACTGTCTTTTGATTTAATGAGATTTCCCATGCGAGGAAACCATCCGACGACAGATTTTTCAATTGTCCAAGCAAATGATGTCAAAGGATAAAAAATGGATGGATAAAATCGTGGAAAGAAAAAATGAACAACGAATAGAACAACCAGAAAAAAGACGACAATCGCAGTTGTCTTGCGGTTTTTTTTCAGGGCGGTGTTACTGGGCTTTAGGTAAATCATCTTCGTTTTGCATCAAGACATCCTGATAGAGATCCAGATCTTCCAAAATGACGCCTGTACCGCGAGCTACCGCCGTCAGAGGGTCGTCAACTATATGGACAGGAATTTTTACTGCTTCTTCTATGAGCGAATCCAAACCGCGAATCAAGGCTCCTCCGCCGACCAGAAAAATACCTCTCTGCATGATATCGGCTAAAATTTCCGGTGGAGTTGTTTCCAATACTTCTTTTACGGAATCTACTAGGTTGTCTATTGACTGAGATATAGCTTCGCGTATGTCTGAATCAGTCAGAATTACTTCGCGAGGCAGACCTGTGACGAGATCTCGACCGCGAATCGGCGCTTCATGTGGAGTTGATCCGGGTATGACCACTCCTATGGCGATTTTCACATCTTCCGCTGTTTTTTCACCTATGAGAATTTTAAATTCATTCCTTATATATGAAATAATATCGTTGTTCATTTTGTCGCCGGCGATTTTCAGAGATTTTGAACGCACTATGCCACCCAGAGATATGACGGCGATATCCGTCGTGCCTCCGCCTATATCTATGACCATATTGCCTGCCGGCTCATGAATCGGCAGTCTCACGCCTATGGCCGCCGCCATAGGTTGTTCAACGATATGCACTTCCCTCGCCCCGGCGTTTTTTGTCGCGTCTCTCACCGCTCTGGCTTCCACATTTGTCACTCCACTAGGAATACCGACCAGCACTCTCGGCCCGAAAAATTTCTTTGATTCTCTCTGAGCTTTGTTTATGAGGTAAACAATCATTTCTTCAGCTACTTCAAAATCGGAGATAACTCCGTCTACCAGAGGTTTGACTGCCGTGATATGAACCGGCGTGCGACCGAGCATATCTTTGGCTTGAGTGCCGACAGCCACAACACGGCCGGTTTTTTGATTGACAGCCACGACGGATGGTTCATTTATGACTATGCCTTGGCCTTTGACGTAGACTAGAGTGTTGGCTGTACCCAGATCAATGCCGATATCATGAGAAAAGGCGGCATAGAATTTTTGAAGTAATTTTTTAGGCATAATTTTGTAATCTTTTGAAGCGTTGTCACTTTAGTTTAGCTATAAGTTCTTTTTCCGCAAGGTGTTCTATTTTACCTGTAGAGCGATTTTTGAGTTCATGAGCGCCGGCGGTGATTGTTTTTTCCGATACAACAATTCTCCAAGGTATACCTATGAGATCTGCGTCGGCGAATTTTTCTCCAGCGCGAACATCTCTGTCGTCGTAAAGTGTTTCAATCCCCTCTTGACCGAGCAATTCATAGAGTTCGTTCGCTTCTTTTCGTGCCACACCTCTATCTTTACCTTCCACCAAAACTAGATGAACTCTAAAAGGTGCCACGGATTCCGGCCAAACAATGCCGTTTTCGTCAGAGAGAGTTTCAACAATCGCGCCCATCACTCTGCCGGGACCAATTCCATAAGAGCCCATCACCACCGGTTTTTTGTTTCCCGATTCATCTACGTATGTCAATCCAAAAGCATCGGAAAAGCGGGTGCCGAGATTGAAGATATTTCCCACTTCCACCGCTCTCTTTTCAACCAAACTTTTCCGATTTAAACCGAGGTCTTTTAACACATCGTCTGTCAAAACTTCTTTGTTTACGGCGATTTTCAACTTTTCGTCCACATATATGACATCCTCGCCTGTTTCGTCAACCGTTTGAAATTCATGGGAATATTTTGAAAAACTACCACCGGAAGCAAACGTGACATACGTTTTATCGCCGAGTCCCAAACGTTTCCAGATATTCACATAAGCCTTCTTGGTTTTTTCATAAAAAGCTTCATGATCTTTTAAATTTTTTGAAAAAGAGTAGAGATCTTTCATCAGAAATTCCCGTCCGCGCATTATACCTGATTTTGCCCTCTCCTCGTTTCTGAATTTTGTTTGAAACTGATAGACATAACGAGGCAAGTCGCGATAAGAATGGATGTGGTCGCGCATGAGAGCGGTCAGAGGCTCTTCGTGCGTAAAACTCAAACCGAGTTCACTGCCGTTTTTCAATTTAGTTTTGAACCAACTGCTGACGACATCATCAGACCAACGTCCGGTTGTCTCCCAAATTTTTCTATCCTGTAGAGCGGTGAGAGCTACTTCTTCCCCGCCGATAGCATTCATTTCTTCACGGATGATTTGGACTATATTGTTCATTACACGCAAACCGAGAGGTAGATACGAATAGACACCCGCCATTTCTTTGTGAATATATCCGGCGCGGATGAGTAATTGAGCATTTTTAGCCACTTCGTCTTTTGGGGCTTCCTTTCTGGTTTTTGTAAATAATTGGCTCTGTAGCATGGAAAAGCAATTAACCTCTAATAGGCCAATAGTAGCCTATTTGAAGCGTTTTGTAATGGGATTGACAGAAATAACATTATTTGGTAGAAATAATGCGAATCCTTCACACTTCACCCTCAATTCCGAAACTCATGAATGCTTTCATATCACTCATTGTTCTCGTTCTTTACCCGTTCATCGCAATCCGCAGGTATTTTGAGTACAAATACACCCAGCCGGAAGAAGCTCACAAAATCATACAGATTGGGTCTGGAGGTTTAATTGGCCTACTCCTGATTTATATCGCTTTTTCCGAATTACATGTCGGTTTGTTTCAGTTTATGCTTGTGTATATCGGTACAGGTTTTTATTTTCTGTGCATGAATGGGTTTATGAGAGTAAATTATCGGCTCCGAGGCGAAACACCGGCCTGATATTTCCGAATCGGAAATCATCTTTTCAAAGGCGCGTCTCACAAGACGTGGCTTTTTTTATTCAGATTTTATTTAAATCGGTAGTGGAAAGAAAGTCTGCGAGTGGAGACTTTCGGAGGACGCGTAGGCGTCCGAGAACGAGCCGCTCCGCCAGCAGGCGGAGACGGCGTGCTCCACGAGTAGACTTTCTTTCTACTACTACAAATTTATTCAAAATAGCTTCACCACATCTCTATATGTCACAAAAAGCATAAAGAGAATGAGAATACCGAAACCGATAGCGTTTATGGTATTGGCTACTTTCGGCGAAATCATTTTTCGCCGCACAGCTTCTATACCGACAAATAAAATACGTCCGCCGTCCAGTGCCGGAAAAGGAATGAGGTTTAAAACAGCGAGGTTTAGAGATATAAATGCTGTGAATGAGAGGAGGTAAACGAAACCGAGTCTGCCCGCATCTCCCACCAGTCTGGCAATACCTATAGGACCAGAAATCTGAGATAAGTCCCCTTGCCCTATGATGGCATTATGAATGAGTGTATAAATGCCGACTACTATGTTTTTGAACATATAGACGGTCAATTTTCCTCCTTCCCAAAAGGCGAGATAAACAGGCAATTTTACTTTGCCTACGAGATCCATGGAAATACCTATAGCGTAATTATCTCCGAGTATTCCCCTCACCGGCGTGATTTCAACAATTTTTTTGTCAACGAGATGTTGTATTTCAAAACTGATTTTTTTACCATTTGAATTTTTGATTGCCTCCTGAACGGACGATATTGTCGGAAAAGAGAGAATTTCATCTCCAGAAACGATGCCAGCCAGAGTGGCAGGAGAATTTGGCAGAGCATCTACGACGATGACGTGACTATCCGTAATATATTTGGAATTATTTTCCGAAACACCTGTCGTCATACCGGATGTGAAAGCGATTCCAAACAAAACCCAAGCGAACAAAACATTCATGATAATACCTGCGGATAATATGATGGTTTGTTTCCATCGCGATTTGTGAACAAAACTTCTGGCTACATCTGGTCCAGAAATAGACTGATCATCAGGACTTTCTCCAAAAATCTTTACAAATCCGCCGAAAGGAATGGCGTTTATGGAATAAACGGTTTCTCCACGCTTTATGCTCCAAATTCTCGGAGGAAAACCCAAACCGAATTCATCCACCCGCACTCCGCATTTTTTGGCGGCATAAAAATGGCCGAATTCATGGACGAGAATCAAAACCGCCAGAACAATTAAAAATAAAATAATAGTCACAAATATAAATTCTAACCCAAGATCTCTTTCTCTTTTTTGGCTACCATACTCTCAAGTTTTTTTGACGATTCATCTATGAGCTTCTGTCCCTCTGTTTTGAATCTGAATTTTTCATCTTCGCTCATACCGCCTTCTTTTTCCTGTTTATCTATATCGCTATTTATCAAATCGCGATGCTTGCGTGTTTGGATGCGTGCTTGCTCAAATTTTTCCCGCGCCGACTTGACGATTTCTTTTCGGCGATCGCTTGTCAATTCCGGAAAAGAGACGCGGATACCCCGATCATCCACGGCCACCGAGACACCCAGATTTGCCACGGTTATGGACTTTTCTATTGATTTTACGAGGCTCTGATCCCATGGAGTGATGCGGATGGTTCGAGCATCTTCGTTTGTCATGCTGGCAACGCCGGAAATAGGCATATCGGAGCCATATGCCTCCACACGGACACTATCCAAAATAGTCGGACTGGCACGGTTGGTTCTCACAGAACCGAGTTCTTTTTCCAACCACTTTTCCGTACTCGTCAAATCGGTTTTTAGTTTGGTAAAATTGTATTGCATATTGATAATATTGAATATACTGCAATATATCATAAATCAAGCAGAGCTACTCTCTCTAAAATCAGTTTGAGGGACGGTGACCGGTCTTTGAGATATTTCAAAAGAGTTAGGATTTCTTTTATGGTTTTTGTGTGAGTTTCCAATTTTTTTCCACAAAGCTCTGTAACAAGAGTATTCAAAAATTCTTCTGCTTTTGACTTATTCTTTTCTTCTATCATTTCCGCCACATATAACAGACGATCTTTAGATGGCATTACAACAAATCGTTTTA
>JAUSGU010000080.1 GCA_030648825.1 bacterium | reverse complement strand
GCTGTTCATTTGACACCCTACAAGCTTTTGTATAATATGTCAACACTCAAAATTGAAGCATAATGTTAGGATAGATGTACCACTTTATATGGAAGAAAAAGAGATTAAAAACGAAAAAAATCAGGCTAAAGCAAACGAAACCGTCAAAACCGCAGAAATTGAGACTGTCCAAAAGACTCCTCAAACAGAGCTTGAGAAAGAAACGGCCGAGAGAGATGAATATCTGGCGGGCTGGCAGAGAGCCAAGGCCGATTTTGTAAACAGTAAAAAACGGACGGAAGAAATGATGAGAGAATTCCGCCTGCTCGCGAATGAAGGTCTCATTGAAGAACTCTTGTCTGTGCTTCAGAGTTTTGAAATGGCTTTTGCAAATCGTGAGGCTTGGGAAAAGGCTGACAAAAATTGGCGGATGGGCATCGAGCACATTTATAATCAACTGAAAATTATTTTGGAACAGAATGGTCTAAAAGAGATAAATCCTCTGGGGCAGAAATTTGATCGTTTGATGCACGAAGCGGTGAGATACGAGCCAGACGTAACCGGTAAAAACACGGATGGTACGGTTACAAACGTATTAGAAAATGGTTACACCCTAGGCAGTAAACTCATCAGACCGGCAAAAGTCGTAGTTGCCGAAAAGCAGTAATTTATGTATAATCTTTCCACCTGATTCCTCATTATATTTATATGCTTATAACACGACCAAACATACAAATAGTCTCTCGCGAAGTCACTTTGGAAAATGGCGAACGGGCTATTGTGTATTTCGCTATCCGTGAAATATACGGTGTTTTGGAATATAAGTTTCTCGGCACAAAAATACTAAAACAGGCTCCGGAAGCTAAAGTTTTGCTCTTGGACAAACCACGTGAAGTTATTTTTGGTCAGACGCCCATACGCACCATATACGAATTTTTCTCACCATTCTATACTTTAGATTTTTTGATAAATCAATTGGCCCGTGCGCCGTCTGTTAAATAAAGTTTGCTTTATTCAACTTTATTTAATTCTCAAAACTCATGTCAAAAATCATCGGTATCGATCTCGGTACCACAAATTCTGCTGTAGCCGTCATGGAGGGTGGTGAACCGAAAATTCTGGAAAATGCCGAAGGTATGCGCACCACGCCATCTATCATCGCCCAAACCAAAACCGGCGAACGTGTGGCGGGTGTCGTGGCCAAAAGGCAATCGGTTACAAATCCAAAAAATACTGTATTCCAAATCAAACGTTTTATCGGTCACAATTTTGACGAACCAGCGGTGCAAAAGGATGCCAAAGCAGTACCTTTTGAAACTAGGAAATCTCAAAATGGCGGTGTGGAAGTAAAAATGGGCGACAAATGGTATAGGCCGGAAGAAATTTCGGCTATGATCCTGGGCAAATTAAAAGCCGATGCCGAAGCGCGTCTCGGCGAGCCTGTGACGGAAGCGGTGATCACCGTGCCTGCCTATTTCAACGACTCTCAACGTCAGGCCACAAAAGACGCGGGCAAAATTGCCGGTCTGGACATCAAACGCATCATAAACGAACCTACAGCCGCGGCTCTGGCGTACGGCTTCAACAAGAAAAAAGACGAAAAAATTGTCGTTTTTGATTTTGGTGGCGGAACATTTGATATTTCCGTTCTGGAAGTTGGCGATGATGTCATAGAAGTGAAATCTACGGATGGTGATGCGCATCTCGGTGGTAAAGACATAGACCAGAAAATCATGGCATGGCTGGCGGAAGAATTTCAAAAGGAAAATGGCATAGATTTGCGCAAGGATGTCATGGCTCGCCAACGTCTAGACGATGCCGCTGAAAAGGCCAAAATTGAGCTCTCTACGGCTATGGAGACGGAAGTGAACATTCCATTCGTTTCTGTGGGTACTGATGGTCCTCTGCATTTGGTAAAGAAGATGACTCGAGCAAAATTGGAAGAACTAACTAGCGAATTTTTGGATCGCGCAATGCAGATTACAAAGCGCGCTATGGAGGCTTCGCCTTTCAAGATCAATCAAATACATGAGGTCATTCTCGTCGGCGGTCAGACACGCATGCCGGCTATGATCAAAGCGGTGGAGGATTACTTCCAGAAAAAAGCTCATGTCGGTGTCAACCCAGATGAAGTGGTGGCCATCGGTGCGGCTATCCAAGGCGGAGTTTTGAAAGGTGATGTCAAAGACGTTCTCTTGCTCGACGTCATTCCTCTGTCATTCGGTATTGAAACTATGGGTGGTGTGGGGACAAAACTGATAGAAAAAAACACTACTATTCCGGCTTCCAAATCTCAAATTTTTTCCACGGCAGCCGATAGTCAGACTTCCGTGGAAATTCATGTTGTCCAAGGAGATAGAGCAATGGCCAGAGACAATAAATCTATCGGTAGATTTATCCTAGACGGTATTCCGCCGGCTCCTCGTGGTATTCCTCAAGTTGAAGTGACATTTGACATAGACGCTAACGGTATTCTTTCTGTAAAAGCAAAAGAGAAATCTACGGGTAAAGAACAGTCCATAAAAATCCAAGGTTCTTCAGGTCTCACAAAAGAAGACATAGAGCGTATGAAGAAAGACGCCGAAGTGAACGCGGTGGAAGATGAAAAGAAAAAAGCCGAAGTAGAGACTCGTAACATTGCTGAGCAGATGATATATACAGCAGAGAAATCTATCAAAGACGCTGGTGATAAAGTGCCGGCGGATATAAAAACCGATGTGGAAGCGAAAGTGGCCGATTTGAAGAAGGCTCGGGAAGGGACTGATGTGGAAGTTATAAAAAAAGCGACAGAGGCTCTCTCCAGTTCTATGCAAAAAATTGGTGAAGCTATGATGAAGGCCCAGCAGTCGACCGAACAGTCTGCGTCGAAAGAAGGAGAAGCAAAAAAAGATGACAGCAAAGGTTCGGAGGGTGGCGAGGGGAATGTGAAAGACGCGCAGTATGAGGAGAAGAAGTAGCCTCGTGATATGAGCTCGCGGAGTACGTAAATTTTCTTACTAGAAAATTTACTCGGCTTCGTCGCCGTCGCTCCTCAGGCGTCTCCGCTCGCTCACATCACTTTGGCTAATTATCCAAAAACTAATGTCTAAAGACTACTACAAAATTCTCGGTGTGGACAAAAACGCGTCGGCAGACGAGATAAAAAAGGCGTTTAGAAAATTGGCGCACGAGCATCATCCAGACAAAAAAGGTGGTAACGCCGATAAATTCAAAGAAGCAAACGAGGCATACTCGGTGCTTTCCGATGACAAGAAACGCAAGCAGTATGACATGTTCGGCTCGGCCGGGCCCGGGATGGGTGGAGGTTATGGCACTGGTGGATATGGTCAGGGTGCAGGTTTCAATGCCAGTGATTTTGGCTTTGATTTCTCCGGTTTCAATCAGAATGGTTTTCAGGGAGGTGGATCTGGTCAGGGTGAATTTGAGGACTTTGATCTAGGCGATATTCTCGGAGGCATGTTTGGTGGTGGTTCTAGGCGTTCTTCTCGTCAGAGACGTGGTGCTGATATATCGGTAGACGTGGAATTACCTTTCTCTGAAGCGATTTTTGGTGTGGAGCGCGCTTTCAAAATTCATAAAACTTCTGTTTGTTCGGAATGCGACGGCAGTGGAGCCAAAAAGGGAAGCAAAATGAAAACATGTCACACTTGCGCCGGCAAAGGTAAAATAATAGAAATAAAGCGCTCTATTATCGGTGCATTTCAAACCAGCAGTGTTTGTGGCACTTGTCATGGTTCCGGCAAGGAACCCGAAGAGAGATGTTCGGTTTGTCGCGGTGCCGGCGTAATAGATCGCGATCAGGAAATAAAAGTAAAAATTCCGGCCGGACTGGAAGATGGTGAAACAATCAGATTGCCCGGCGGAGGTGAAGCGATTTCCGGTGGGGAGTCTGGCGATCTCTTTATTAAAGTGCATGTGAGGGAGCATTCTATATGGACAAAAGAAGGTCATAATCTGACCACAAAATTGGACATAAAACTCTCCGACGCATTACTAGGCACTACACATACTCTCAAAACTTTGGACGGCGACATTCTGCTCAAAATTCCCGAAGGTACGACTTTCGGCGAAATCTTGCGTGTGCGTGGCCGTGGTGTGCCTACCACCGCTCGCGGACGTGACGGCCACCGCGGTGACATTTTGGTTCACATAAATATCATTATGCCGAAAAAACTGTCCCGAGAAGCGAAAAAAATGATTGAAGAGTTGAAGAGGGAGGGGGTGTAGACACTTGTTAAAAATAAAAAGAAGTATATTGTGATGAAGGGTTGGTCGTAAATGTGTGTTAATTATAATAATACACAACGTAAACATAGAACTTTAACTGTAAAAAATAAGGAGGACTATATTGTGAATAAAATACCGACAAACGCTTGGTTCACTGTGACCAGATCGTGTAATTTTAGGTGTGAATGGTGTTATGCAAAAGGCACTGGGTTTGATAGTAAACAAACCCTTACAATGGATTTGGCACTAAGATTGTTAGCAATTACCAGAGATATGGGAATCAAAAACATCACCATAATAGGTGGTGAACCAACTCTTTGGAAACATTTAATGGAGTTTAATGTTGAGTGTAGAAAAGCGGGGATAAAAACAACCTTAGTAACTAATGCCTATCGTTTTGGTAATAATGATTACTGGAGACAATATGTTGATAAACCAAACGATAAAATAGGCGCTTCATTAAAAGCATTTAGTAGTGATTCGGCAATGAGAATAGCAAAAATTCATGATTTCGAAATCTTGAAAATTGGATTGCATCGAGTGGTATCACGTTTTGGAAGTGGGATATCTTTTGTATGTAATTCATTTGTTCTAAATGATTTATTGCCCTTGGCAAAGGTTGCTTACGAATGTGGTGCGAGAAGTATTTCAATCAGTCCCTGCACCCCTTCTTTTTCAAAAGGAGAAGTGGATACATCTGGTATGGTTCCATTGATAGATCTCGTTGAAAACATTGTGTTACAATACGACAAGATTAATGATCTTTTCGCTGGACAATTGATGTTTTCCATTAAAACACCTTTGTGTATTTGGCCAAAAGATTTTATCGAAAAACTGACAGAGAGAGGTCAATTAAGAACGTCTTGTCAGTTCCAACATCGATCGGGAATTATTTTTGGCCCGAAAGGACAAATAATGGCGTGTAATAGTATGGCGGATTTTCCGATCGGAATAATTGATGAAAATTATAATAGTGCCGAATCATTGATTAAGTTATTCAACAGCCCAACAGTTGTTGCTAATTATAATTACATCAATTCTTATCCGTCAGAACTTTGTATCGATTGTCCAAAAGCATCACTTTGTCGAGGTGGCTGTCCATTAATGTGGGCAGTCTACAACGCCAAAGAATCGATACCTGGCTGGTGAACATCAACAAAGAAAGGAGGTAAACATGGATAAGTTAATCAAGCTCGTATCGGTAACTGGAATTCAAAGACCAGAACCGAGCCAGAAAATAGTGGCAAAGCCATCAGATTACACTGCAGATGAGTGTAAAGGACCTGGAGATGGTGACAGTGGCGATTGCGACTGTGACTGTGCTCCGTAATGAGATGTGAAAACAGTTACTACAACCCCGGATAATTTTATTATCCGGGGTTTTTTATAATAATGAGATTTTACTCAATCATATTATAGAGTACAAAAAATAAAATATTATTTATGCTAAAATTGAAAAAATGAATAACAAAATAA
>JAUSGU010000078.1 GCA_030648825.1 bacterium | reverse complement strand
CATTGAGCTCGAGTCTACGAGAGCCAATGAGTGGACAGCTCCTGTAAGGCGCGAAGCTCTTTATAAATAGCTTGTTCTGCTACCCAGCTGTTTCAAATGGTATACTATTTCCATGTTTGAAAGTGACAAAAAGTCTCCACTGGACCGTTTGAAAAAGGCGCTCTATTCGCGTAGACAGACAATGAATGAACCATTGCGCCATGACATTCACGAGAGCCAAGGCGCCGTGCCTGAATCTTGGCAGGAAGAAAAAAACGCGGACGGAGAGACAATATCCGTTATTTCTCACACCCAGAGAAAAGTTTATAAACATCTGTTTATTTTTTCCATCACCTTTTTCGCTTTAGCTATTATTGTCGGCGCCTATACGTTCTTTGGCGATAGGAATTTTGTTTCCGTAGACAACATAGATATTCTCATAGAAGGACCGACCTCTATTGCTGGCGGAGAGCCTCTCAATCTCGGAGTCAGTGTAGAGAATAAAAATACCACCGATATAGAACTCGTGGATTTGATTGTTGAATATCCAACTGGCTCAAAAGATCCACTGGTTTCGGAAAAAGATTTAGGTCGTCTGCGCCTCTCTCTCGGTAATATAAAATCGCAATCCATCGCCCAAAAAACTCTCACATCTCTCATGTTTGGTACCGAAGGTGAAGAAAAAAACGTGAAATTCACAGCTGAATATCGCACTGCCGATTCAAATGCCATTTTCTATAAAGAGAAAGTCTACAAAGTCACCATTTCTTCTTCGCCTGTGCTCGTGTCTATAGACGCTTTGGACAAAGTTTTCGGAAATCAATCAACGGATATATCCATTACTGTCACTTCCAATACAAAGGCTATCATCAAAAATCTCCTTCTTTCCCTCGATTACCCATTCGGATTTTCCGTCATTTCGTCCAATCCTATTTCTACTTTCGGCAAAAATGTCTGGCGTATCGGTGATTTGGCGCCGAACGCAAAGAAAATTATTACCATGAAAGCGACAACTGACGGACAAGACGGGGAAGAACGGACTATTCATGCCAACGTCGGCATTCAAAGTCAATTAAATGAGAGAGAAATTGCCACCAATATCATTTCCCGGGCCCATACATTCAGAATTGAGAGACCTTTTCTCGGTCTGGATCTCACCTTTGACGGTAATCGATCTGATCTGGCGACAGAAGCGGGAAAGAGTGTGCGAGCGGAAATTCTCTGGATAAATAACAGTCAAAACAAAATCACCAATACTCGGATTTCGGCAAAATTATCCGGCGTCGTTCTGGATAAAAATTCCGTATCGGTGTCGGACGGAGGTTTTTATGATTCTCTGACCAATACGATCACTTGGGAAGCCGGCAGATCGCCCGGGTTGGACAACATTGCCCCCGGCTCTGACGGCAGACTGAATTTTGGTTTCAGATCTACAGATGCCTCCAATAATCAGCCGATTTCCAATCCCATCATTACGATTGTCGTTTCCGGTCGGGGAAATCGCATAGACGATTCCGGCGCGCCTGCACTAGTAGAGAGTGGTATTTCCCGATCGGTGAAATTGGTTTCTAATCTGGTCCTCTCTGCCAGCGCTCTGCGATCTGGAGGACCATTCCAAAATACAGGACCTATCCCACCTCGAGCAGAACAAGCGACTACATATACTATCGTTTGGACAGTGACAAATACTTCAAATGTCGTGATAGGAACTCGAGTCAACGCGTCGCTTCCGGCCTACATGACATGGACCGGAAAAATTAGTCCGGAAGATGCCAGTATTTCTTATAATCCCGTGGGCGGTATCATCACATGGCAGGTCGGTGAAATGCCCCGCAATGCCGACATTGGTTCCGGCGCCAAACAGGTGGCTTTTCAAGTATCCCTCCAGCCTTCGGTAGGCCAAATCGGTGAAGTGCCTCAAATTTTGAGCGAAGCGGAGATCACAGGTGTGGATGTATTTACCGGCGCGACATTGGAAAACAACGCTCCGACACTTTCCACTCGCACGACGACAGACTTGCTTTGGAAGTCAGGAAATGAGATTGTACAGCCATAATATGAAGAAAAAAGAAGAGAAAAAGAAGGAGGAAAAAAATGTCGTAATGGAAAACCTGATATCTCTCTGCAAGAGGCGCGGTTTTATATTTCAAGGTTCCGAAATATACGGCGGTTTAGCTGGTACGTGGGATTATGGACCGCTCGGCACAGGACTAAAAGACAATATAAAGAATCTCTGGCTCAAACGTTTTGTTATCGATCGCAATGATATGTTCAAAGTAGATGCGACTATTCTCATGAATCAAAATGTCTGGAAAGCGTCGGGTCATGTATCGGGTTTTACAGATCCGATGGCCGATGGCAGCAAATTCAACACTATGTTTTCCACATCCATTGGCGCTGGCAAGGAAGCGATGACTTCATATCTGCGTCCAGAAACAGCTCAAGGCATGTTTGTCAATTTTAAAAACATTATAGACAGTTTTCATCCAACTCTGCCTTTCGGTATGGCCCAGATAGGCAAAGCATTCAGAAACGAAATTTCTCCTCGTGATTTTCTCTTTCGTACTCGCGAATTTGAGCAGATGGAAATAGAATATTTTGTTGACCCGCGAAATGAACAGAAAATAATTGAAACTTTTGACGCATTATATTCGGAACAGATGCGATTTCTCGCCGATCTAGGTCTGGAAAAGTCCAGAATTCATAAAATAGAAGTGCCCGCAGACGACAGAGCTCATTACTCAAAACGTAGCGTTGACACGGAGTTTGATTTTCCTTTCGGACAGCGGGAATTACTCGGTATTGCGTACAGAACCGATTACGATCTCAAAGCTCACATGGATGCCAGTGGTGTTGATCTGTCATATTTTGATGAAGAAACAAAACAGAGATTTGTTCCTCATTGCATAGAACCTACATTTGGCGTTGATCGTCTAGTTCTGGCCGTACTTTCTCAAGCTTATGGGGAGGATAGTCTCGGCGGGGAAAAGAGGGTGTATCTCAAACTTTCCCCGAGTGTTGCGCCGGTCAAAATCGCTGTTTTCCCTCTTCAAAAAAATAAAGAGGTTCTCGTTTCAAAAGCACAAGAAATCTATAAAATGCTCCGCAAGCAATTTGAAGCAGTTCTATACGATGATACGGGTTCTATAGGCAAACGATATCGTAGGCAAGACGAAATCGGTACGCCTTATTGTGTCACCATAGACTTTGATACAGTTGAAAAAGATGATTCCGTCACCGTGCGCGATAGGGATACGGGGGAGCAGGAGAGAGTGGTGGTTAAAGATTTAATATCATATTTGGAGAATAAATTGGAAGACTAAGTAGTGATTATAGGTATGAGTAAAGAAGTGGTTTCAAAAGCCATCGGGGCATAGTATCATTGACTCATGTCAGAATCCCCAAAAAATACAAGTATGGAAATCACTACAGGAACAATCGCTCGCGGTATCTTCTTGATTTTTCTCACCTATCTCCTATTCGTTTTGAAAGATATTGTTTTGGTCATCATTACGGCCGTTGTTGTCGCTTCCTGCATAGAACCTCTCGCCAAATGGTTTTTGAAGAGGGGAATACCGAGATTGGTTTCGGTTATTGTTGTTTATGTTTTATTGGCGGGTATATTTATCGGCGCGTTTTAT
>JAUSGU010000049.1 GCA_030648825.1 bacterium | reverse complement strand
GATTGTATTAATTTCTTGCTGCACCTGAATAGCTGTAAGGGGTGGGGCTAATGACTCGACAGCATCTTTAAGAGCTCTCCAATCTGGCTCAATATCAGTCCATAATTCCCCAAAGCTTTCGACGATTTTTTTAAGATTTTGCTCACTTCCCAGTACGTCAAAATCGATAACCACCTTAACAGGTACACTTAGCGCCCTCAACGCTGAAACAATCAAGGGTATTCGACCCGTACCGCCGCCATAGGTAAACATCGTATCAGGACGTCGAGACGTTGCATCATCACAAGGAAGCACGTCTGCAATTGCAGAATAAAAACGGCAGTCAGCATCACCTTCACAGACTATAACCTGTTCATGGAATAGGCCATCAAAAATATTTGAGAATCGAAGTATTGGGTCTTTCCACAAATTCTGGATCTTACCAGCCTCTAAAAGAGATGCTTCATTGCGATCATCCGTACGTTTAAGACGAATGATAAGCAAATTATGCTCTGCGTCTAAAAGACCGCGCAGTATCTCTCCACTATGGGTTGCAATAAAAAGTTGCCTCCCTTCGGGCTTCGTCTCGGCAAGCATAGTAGCTAAACTTTTCGCCTGTGGGGGATGTAGAAAAGCTTCGGGCTCATCAATTAGCACGATACTTCTATCACCGATTGTCGCGTGAAGCAAACAGCCAACAAAACTTCGCATACCATCACCCTGACCCTGCAGTAGTGGCAATTTAGAAAGCCTCTCCAAGTATGAAGTAGAGACACGATCTTCTGACGGCAAAAGAACTGGAGCAATCCCACTATGAAGCGGGATGATATTTCCAGCCCCTTTATTGACAACAAGATCCATTCCAAAGGCCTTTCGAAACTGACTGCTTATTTGCTTAGCAAGGGCATCGTCTTTGTAGAGTAAATGGATCGAGTTGGTTGGTGAATCAACTAAGACATTAAATGTAGGTGCTGAATTTGCGGCAGAAAGTCTACCTGTCGTGTCAGCAAGCACGCAAAAGAAATTTGCTAATTCTCTCAACTTTTCTGGCTCCCTCCATCTGGCAATGGCAGTAGATCTTGCGACGGAAGCATTGAGCCCATGAACATGAGGATTATCCGTATCTGTCTTTAGTAGACGTTCCGTGGCCCATGTCATAAATTCATCTTCACTCCCAACCTTTCTTAGGGCTACGTCCGTGACTACCTTAGGTAGATCGGAGTTTGTGATCATTTGGTTAATATCCCTAAGCGATTGGCTCTTGCCAGCGTTATTCGCTCCTACTATCACCACGATAACATTATCATCTAGGGATACTCTTGTTCCATCATTAAAATTGATGCTAGAAATTGTAACTGATATGCTCATATTTATACTCATGATTTATCCTAAAAAGCCTTTAATGAAAGCTTCGTGTCTGCCACTTCAAGCACAACCAAGGCTGCACTGACAGGAGCTTGAATAAGGATTCGCAACTATTACTGAGTCTATGCGGAAATATCTTTTATTTCAATGGCTTATTATTCGCGTCCAGCCTGCTTTTTCCTTTCCGCGAGATGAATTTTACAGTTATCATTTTTACAATGCACGCGCAGGCATCCATCGCATTCAGGATCGTCGCATGCACACTTATTGATTTGCCACTTCTCCACTTTTTTAGTTACGCGTTCTATGGAGGATTCATTTTCTTTCCTTAATTTTTCCTTGTCAGCAACCTCTATTCTGTAGCCTTTCTTTTTATAATCATCAAGGTGTCTGGCATCGGCCGTCTGAAAGCTCAATGCGCCGTCTTGATTATAAAATTCATAAATCGGCAGATCCGAATTTATTAAGCCTCGCCAGTTAAAAAGCATGCATAAGCCATACCCATCCCAAGAGTTAACATCACATTTTTTCATATAATTTTACTACAAAGGTAAATAAAGAAGGCCTTTCCCGAGAGAGAAAGACCTTCTTGAAAATTCAAGAATTCGACCGTATCTTTCCCTTTCGGGCTAGAATTGGCACCGTTCTCGTTGACGAGTGGTTGCCGGCAGGTCATAGGGCTAGATCCCTCGCTGCACTCTTGATAACTTGAAGTTATAGTAGCACTAGGGCAATTGAGGTCAAATTTTATTATCAATCAAGACATTAAACACAAAGGTCTCTCATGATGATATATGATGATAAAGTTATTAACAGTATTTATTAGTAATGGGTATCATTTTATGATATTCTTTACTAATAAACGTATATTACATTATGCAATCTAAGCAAATATTTAAAGCCGTATACTTCACCGACTTTAAGGATAGAGACACAAAATCAAAATCATTTACTTTGGCCTTCTCGGAAGACGAAAAAGAAGTATTTCAATCCATACAATCCCTCTCAAGCCATGAATTAAGAAAAGTACTTCAGGTATCAACCTTTAAAGAGCTTGAGGACAACGCAAAAAATGAAGGTTTGCCAATAAATCGTTATTGCATTTGGAAATTAAAAAAGACTATTTCAAAATCTGAAACTGGGACAAATTTCAAAATAGATCCCATTCATACAACCTTCCGGGGAGGAAAAGAATTACCACTTCAATCTTGGTATCCATACTTAGAGGGATATTCTCCCGATTTTGTTAAGCACATTATAGATCACTACCTCGATTCAAATATGAAGGTTGTTTACGATCCATTCTCTGGCACTGGAACAACGCCTTTAGTTGCTTCGAGCCTTGGCTATACCAGCTATTATTCTGAAGTAAACCCCCTACTTCAAACCCTAACTAGAATCAAAGCAAAAGCAAGAAACCTTTCCGACCGAAAAAAAATAATAACATCTCTTGAGAACATTATTCCAGAC
>JAUSGU010000042.1 GCA_030648825.1 bacterium | reverse complement strand
GATTTACGATTTTATGAAAATCGCTCAAGGATATTTTTTTGAAAGGAACGGGAAACTGTTTCTGTAATTTCGGATAAAAATGTTTCCAAAATGACAGACTCTTGCCTATGATGTTTTCCCACATGCGCGACTGGGATTCATGTATGCCGAGAGATACCGATTCAGCCAGAGGGGTGCCAAAATGCTCTATTGGAAGGCCTTGCTCATAGAGTCCATGACCTGTCTCATGGATTGTGGAGCCGAGAGCATAGAGAGCATCATCTTCTCTGTATCTGGTCGTCAAACGGACGTCGTAGGGATGAAATCCTGAAGCAAAAGGATGGGTACTCATGTTCATATTGCCCGCTTCAAAATCAAAGCCAATACTCTCTGCTTTTTATTCATTAAATGTTTTCTGGGTATACAGAGGGAATCTGCCTTTTAATTTTTTTGGATCCATTTTTATTTTTGATTGACGAATGCTTTTGAGAAAAGGGATGAGAAAAGCTTTGAAGCCTTCAAATATCTCACTCACTTCTCTCGCTGTCATTCCCGGTTCAAAGGTGTCCAAGAGAGCATCATAAGGTGATTCTTTGTAGCCTATATATTCAGCTTCCTGTTTCTTCAAATTTACGATTTTTCGGAGCCACGGCAGAAATAATTTGAAATCATTATTTTCGCGCGCTTTTGCCCAGACACTCTGGGCCTTTGAACAGGTTTCTGATAATTCTCTTACGAATTTTTCCGGTAATTTCTTTTCACGACTATAAGTTCTCCATGTTTCCGAAACAATGACGGCGTCGGGGCCTTTTATTTTTCCGGATGCCAGGGCATTGTTTAATTTTGTCAGTAATCTATTTGAATTGATGGCGATAAACTTGTTGTGTAGGGTTGCGCTCAAATATGAGATAGACACTGCCCGCGCGGAAGTCCCCTTTGGTGGCATGTTTACTTCTTGATCCCACGAAGCCAGAGCCAAGATGCTTCCCAAGTGGGAAATTTCATGGAGTTTCCTTTTCAGTTCTTCCAGCTCTTTTTTCATTTTAGTTTTTTTATATCTTCCACAATCTCCGGAAATTCTTCTTGGCTGAAATGGCCACGATCAGTGAATGTGCGGATATGGGCTTTCGGAAGCGATTTTTGGTAGCTTTTCATATGTTCAAACGCATTTATTACGAGAGGATCGTCAGAGCTGTAATAGAGAAATATATCACCGCTTTGTTTTTCAAATCGCGATAGGTCTCTTGGAATTACGAAATCTGCCAATGATTCACCCAGTTGTTTTGTGTGAGGCGAAGCAACAATCATTACAGCTCTGATTTTCCTGGCGAAAGTATTTTCCGCCAAATACCGTGCCAGAAACATTCCTCCGAGGGAATGACCGACCAATATGACCCCGTCCGTTACGAAAGGTGTGATTTTATCAAACCAAATTTTCCACTCCAGATATTTGGCGTTGGCTTTGTTCGGCATTTGCGGAGCAATCACTTGGAAACCATCGCCGAGTCTATCGGCCAATGTTTTTTTCCAGCCTTTTTGAAATAGGTCGTCAAAATCAATCTCTTCGGCACGCAGATTTTCTATATATTTCTCATATGTATCAAAAGCGTCTCCGCCATGTATTACAACTACCTGTTTTTTCATATTTCCATAATAACATTAAGTTTGAATTAAAAAGAAGTGTTTTGCATGACCACGCAAAACACTTCTTTCAACCGAGTCCACTCACAAATTTCAGTTGAGCTATGAGTCGGTGGACATTTTCCGGCGCAATTCTATCGGTTACGATTGTGCGCGGAAAATTCTGTTCGATGTCGAGTCGAGCACCGTCTTCGCTACCCGGTTTCACAAAATCTTCTACAAAATCCATACCTTCGCGCGGGCGCATCCATTTCCAATAGGGATCGGGGTCTCTGGATTCAATGACAACTTCCGCATGCATAAAAACATGACAGTAGAGCGTCAAATCTCGGAACGAAGCAAACCATGTCGGGGGAGTGACCAATTGATCGCGAATGATGATCGGCATTTGAAATTCCTCCGGTAAATAAATTTCCGTGCGGGGTTTCGGGAGCAAATAATATTTCTTTCAATATTATCAAATTTTTGAAGCAAAACTGCAAGTAGGTAATAATTTTCGTTTACCAACGTCATATAGTCCAGTGATATGGTGACACATACTTATAACTTTATTTTTTAATTTTAACTAATTTTATGAAAACAAGAAGCACGTTGATATTTTCGGCCATAATGTTGATGTCGGCGAGCATGGTTTCCACAGCCGATGCTCAGGGTATCGGCTTGACCTATGTTTACGCAGGTGAAAATAATGAAAAGACAGATGATACAGATGATCGTAGTATTGTCGCCGATTTTGTTCAATCGCTCCTAGACATGGCTGATAGAGATGGTGGTATCGGATCTCAGGTGCGTGAAATTGCCAACAAGCAGGATGATTCCGCTACAACCACTCGTGTCGCTATAGCAAAGGTGGGAGAGAGAGGTCCTGTGCGAGAACTTTTCTTTGGCAGTGATTATAAAAATCTCGGAATCATCAGAAGTGAATTAGCCACGACGACCAACAATATCGCACGACTCAAATCATTGGTCGAAAAAACAACAAATGATGCAGATCGTGCCGAGCTCAATATTCAAATTAAAGTTTTAGAATCCGAACAGACAAAAATAAAGGTCTATGTAGAGGAACATGAAAGCATTTTTAGTTTTTTTGGTTGGTTCACAAAACTATTTGCGGAGTAATTCGATATTTAATCTTTTTATTGTAATTTTACAAAAAAGACGTATATAGAAATATCACCACAAAAAGCGCCACAAAACAGGCAAAAAATCCTACCGTTTGGAGAAAAAATCGTACAGCTTGCTGTTTTTGATTATCAAAAAATAGACGGAATGGCTCATATATGAATAGAAATCCCATAACTGCGGTTGAGAGTACGAATAGACTGAGCATAGTTATCGGAATGAGCAAGGTTTCTCTCGGTGTAACGAATTCTGTCACGCTGTTTATGCCAAAGACGATTATTACAATATAGAGCGCCGCCAATGTCGCATGTGTGAATGGATGTTTTTTCATACAGATGATAACCAAATAAACTAATCAAAAGTTACAAAATTGCGAAGGACATTTGACATTATTTTTTTTATCATTATAGTGACTTAAAAGGGGTCCATTCTGGATTCCATTTGAACATTCAACGAAAGGTCATTTAGTGAAACATCCAAAATTCAAACTTGGCGATGAGATTTCCGGAATTATTGTTTCTCTCTCTGCTGTCGTCGGTAATACGGATGATGTTGAGGGTCGTGGAGTACCGATTGATAAGAGCTACCACCTCAGCAGGGGCGATGCTGTTGTCGGCGCTTCTAGTGCTGGTCCATCAGGCTCAAATGGCGAGATTCAACCACGGCTTGCACTCAAGATTTCTAAAGATAGCTACATCCTCTTGCCCGAGAAGGCCTTTGGCATCTCGTTACTGCCGGAAGAAACCGAAAAACTCCGGCGGTCCGGCCTCTCAAAACTTTCGGCAGCAGAGAAACAAGTTTTGTTTCCAGAAGACAAGGATTGATATCCTCTCATTTCACCACCGAGCCCCCAAAATCCAGGGGGCTTTGTTTTTTCAAATTATACGTCTTTTTGTAGAATTTAAGAGCGATATAAACTAAACCAACTTGGATGCCGGTGTAGGACGATGTTGGAACTTTTGTGTCAAATGATATATTTTTACTTTATTTACATATAAATGTACAACATTAGAATATGAATAACAGTTACAAATAAAATATCCACCCCAAATGAGGTGAATATGATGGATGTGTTTGAACGCATTCTGACCTTAAAGATCAAGCATAACAAGTCCGATTGGACGCCAGTAGTCACCACAGCCTCGCCCAATTTTGTCGGCCGGAACCCCATAGTTTAGAGGATGAGTAGCCTGCAGTTGTAAATTGAAGAGCTGTTCGCCTTGCCGTTCGGGAGTATTGGGATCATACGATGCCCAGAAGTCGCCAGGTCCGACAGGTTCATCTTTCAGCCGGATCCACGCGATCTTTTGCTGTTTCGGTCGAGAGTTTGATGCCTTGAGAATACCCAAGGGTGCTAACAAAGCCGTAAGCAAGATGGCCATAGTGCTTCGGCGTGTCAGAATTTGATGGTTTCTAACACTATCTGGTGCTTTCATTTTGAGTCCTTTTTTTGTCGCTATTTTGTTGTGAGTACCAAAAGATATATTAGATTGTAGAGATAAAAAAGTCAATTGCTAGTCATCTGGAATGATGTTGGCACCCAGATTAAGCCATATTCTGAAATGACACAATCATCATTCTAGCACTTTGCAGGAAGCAAAATTTATTGTAGTTTCTAATAAATCGCTTATCCGCCTGTCTCAAGATAGGAAACAAGGATAAGTTTGTTCGTTGAACGGCCCAATTGAGCTAATCGAAAGGCTCTAAAATTCTTATATGATTTATTACCCAACTAAAGATGAGGCATATCGGACCTCACTTCAAGCCGGAGACGAGATATGGATCACGTTTTCTGGCGATGTAACAATTCTGCGCAAGAGTATTCCACTCGTGCTGATTGAAGATGAGGGATCATCCGCCAGTGTTACGATGTATAACCAAGTTGGTGCGATGAGGTCTCTCACTCCTGAGTTGGCTGTGTTTCAGGCCAGACAGCTGGCTTCAATTGCTGGGCTCGATATCAATCCTGAACCCAGACTCAGAGAAGAGGGAGTCCCTCAGTATTACTTCGAAGTAATTGCTATTCCTTGAGCAAGTATCATAGAAAAAGTTTTCAAAGACTTCATCCTTAGGGGATGGAGTTTTTTGTTGGCCGTGTGGGACGATGTTGGAACTTGTTTTTATCCAGGTAAGGTTATAGCATTTAAAAAAGAAACTTAT
>JAUSGU010000038.1 GCA_030648825.1 bacterium | reverse complement strand
ACCGACGTTACGACCAGCCAGCCAACAGTGGCCGAACAGGAACAGGGTATCACTACCCTGCAAGTCAGGGCAAAGATAAAACTTCCCTGATAAATCAAATAACCTCCAAGATAGTCAAACAAAAAAAGAGAAAATGAAAACATACCGTCTCATCATCGCGCTCGGCCTCATTGCCGTAGCTTCCATCAACGCTCAGACAACTGTACTGCCACCACAGACAATTGTACTGCCACAAACTGTACCGCCTGTGCCCACAGTCACACCACCGGTCACGATCGAAATTGCGCCTGTGGTTAACCCGGCACCCATCCCTCCGGAAATCCTGGCACTGGCATCCGAAACTGATCTGGCTGCCTTTTTGGCCATTACGGCAAAAAACATCACTATCTATGTCACCTCCCAAGCGGAGTTCGGCTTCAGCATGCCGATAGAA
The DNA here is from genome assembly GCA_030648825.1 of bacterium. Classification (GTDB taxonomy): domain Bacteria; phylum Patescibacteriota; class Minisyncoccia; order Phycocordibacterales; family UBA6065; genus UBA6065. The sequence goes on along the minus strand of JAUSGU010000038.1, from coordinate 18,593 downwards.
GTAAAGATCACAGGTCCAGCAACGGAATTGGCGATCTCGGCGGCAATCAATGCCGCCAAGTCCCAAATCAAGGTCTCTAATACAAAGACCTATGTGCAATATACAGTCAATGTCTACAGTTCCGATTACAGTATCGGAATGACAGGGGCAGATAGTAAGAAACCAGTGTTGGTGGGAGGGGTCTATGAACTCCCGGAGTTTAGTATTGAGCTCAGGTTAAATGAGTACGTATTCATCCAGGCTCGAAACTTGGAGAGAGTGAGATTACTCCGGCTGGACAGTGATGGCAGCATCATGGACAGCAAATATTTGGAGACCGGAAGGACCGGATTTGTATTTCCATCAAGAGCCGCGGGCAAGGTAATGCTCGAAACCACCGATCTGGATGGGGTAACCGTCGTTTACGATCTCCGCAATGGGGTACGTGCAACGATTGAGACCCTGTCCGCGACGGCCAAGGTTGGGAAGGCGAACACCGAGTCGATGATTGATAAGTCAGAGATCAATTTGATTCCGTTCACTTATGATGACGGTTATGGTAACAGTGTCGGTCAGAACGTGCTCGGTGAAATAAAACTCACCAAGGTTACAAGCGTCTCGGTGGCGGGCATGACCAACCAAAAGGCAAAGGCCACGGGCTTCAAGTACCGACAGATCAGTCCGGTCTTAAATGAAGTGTGGACAGTGGTAAAGGCCAGCAGTAATGGCATCGCCATTCTCCCCAATCTGGCAGTGGGCGATTGGCAGGTCATCGGCATCTGGGATAGTAAAGACTTGAAAGAGTCGGTTTACTATATCCCGGATGAGAAGAGGGGCTATCCTTACACCGATAATGATGGTGGCAAAGGCTAAGTAGCCTAAGTTCTTTCGATGGTTTCAAAGGTCGCGTATTCGTTTCAAACGGAGCGCGGCTTTTTTCTTGTCACTTCCGTTTTTCTACGTACCTGTCGTACCATTCATTCGTTTGATTATTATTTCCTATGATATATACTGCCATTATGTCCAATGAATTTGCATATAAAATTGAATACGAAGCAGACAGAGAAACAGCGCAAATTAACGCTACTATTCCCGAATTGAATCACATTTCATCTTTTGGGGATACCTTTGCCGAAGCCGAATCAAATGTTCGAGAAGCCACTCTTGGCTACCTGGAAGTGCTTATCAAAGAAAATAAAGAAATTCCAAAACCAGCGTTTCGTACAGAAGGCACTTATCTGAAGATTTTTGTACCGAAGGTAGCTTAAACTTCTATGGGTAAACTCAATAGACTACCGGCCAGAAAAGTAATTCAAAAATTAAAAAAAGCCGGTTTTTTCGAAATACACAAAAGAGGTAGCCATCAGTATTTCAAGAGTGCAGATAGTACAAAAACAGTAACGGTGCCGATTCATGGTTCAAAGGATATTCCTATAGGAACGCTTTATAATATTGTGGTCAGACAAGCAGGTTTGTCTGTGGAGGAGTTCAATAATTTATAGCTGTGGATAACTTTCCTTGTGCTTTGCAGTGGGGGGGGTACACTTGCCTAGTGAGTTTCGATCCTCGAAATCTCGCCCAAACCGCTCGACCGTTTTGGGCGCGTTTTATTTCAAGTCATTATAAAAGTCTCATTAGTAAAAAATAAGTAAAAAATATGTCAAAGAAAATTGTAGTCGGTTTTGTTTCCGTAATGCTTCTCGTAGGCTTGTTCGGATTTGGCGTGGTGAATTATGCGTCTGCTCAAAATTTGACCTTTGCCCAAATCATAGACATCCTCATTGCCATAGGTGTTATTCCTGCCGACAAAATAGCTGCCGCCCGCGCCGCAGTTGCAAACATTTCCGTCACAGGCGCTTCTGCGACTACACCTGCCACAGCCGCCACAGCCAATACAGCTGTCGCAAACACAACTCCGATACAATGCTCGGCGTCAGATTTCAAAACCGATTTCAATACGACGGCCGTCAGATTCAATCTATCGGATTACCCCGGCGGTAATTTCCGACTCGTCAGTGCTGGTAACGGTCAGACCGGAGCGGACTATAAAACATGCAGAATCTGGGTAGACTATTCCGTGCCCGCCCGACAGCTCGCCAATGGTAGTTTTGTCGGTCCAGGAACCAGAAATGGAAGCACTCTCGGTTTCGGTTCGCAGACTACGATAACTGGAAACCAGACTAATCAACCTTCCATCACCGTCTCCAGTCCGAATGGGGGAGAGAGTTACAAAGCAGGTGATACTGTATCTTTACGTTTGATTACGGCAAATGTTCCGGCGAATACATCATCGGTCATCTTCCAACTGTCCTATTTTACGACTAATGCTACAAGTAGAATGGAAGATGTTATAAATACGTATCAGTTACCTGTAACTGATGGTTTGACCCAGTGGACATGGACAATACCGACAAAATACGCCTCTGGTTATGTACCAGGTGGTTTTAGAATTAGGGCTATATTGGCCGGCCCAAACATTCCAAGCACGAATCCGCCAGAAGATGTCAGTGATAGTTCTTTCACCATCACCGCTCCGCAGACAACCCCATCTCTCTCCGCTTCATGTACCGCCTCTCCTTCCGCTTCGGTCAACAACATCACATGGAACGTTTCTGCCACTGGCGGTTCAGGTTCGTACAGCTATTCGTGGACTGCTTATAACGATGTTGCCGGTTATGTAAATGGGAGCACCATGTCGTCAGGATTTACGAATCAATATAGTTCTAGCGGAAGCAAGTCGGCGTTTGTGCGCGTGACTGACGGTTCCGGCAAGAGTACGTCGGCAACATGTTCGGGTACGATTGTTGCTCCGCAGACGATTCAAACTGTGCCGAGCTGTATTCTTACATCTGACAAAGTATCATATATTTTGGGTGATACCATTGCTTTCTCATGGACGAGTCAAAATACCGCATATGCGTCATGGCAACAAGATACGTCCGGCAAGGATCATTTGAGTCTATCTGGCGATAAGCTTGCCGCTAATGGATCACAATCAGTTATTGCAAATATCATTGGAAACCCATCAGCAACTATATTGGTTAGTGGTTATGGTGGCAACGCATCATGTAGTAAGACGATAAATGTTGTCGCTCCGACGACAGTTCAAACAGCTCCAGCCCCTGCTACACCTGTTGTTACAGGCCCCACTATAGTTTCATTCTCTGTTTTACCCGCTTCTGTGAATAGGGGAGATAATGTGACATGGAGTGGAAGCGCAACGACACGAACCGGATATTGTATTACAAAGCATAGAGCAATTGTTGAAAATTCCGCAACGCCTACTTGGGCTCCTCCTGGACGTTGGGCAGATGTAGGTTGTGTTCAATCACTTCCACTATCAAGCACTGCCAGCACAGCTGTAAATACTTATAGTTTCTACGAAGGCGCGACTAAATATAGCGTGATATGGGAAATCTGGGATTCTGGCGGTGGTTCTGTATCAAAGACCCAAGACGTATATGTCAATCCTGTAACGAGCATGAACACCAGCCAATCCAATCTCGGCAACATACTCATATCGTTTGACCAGATAATGAAACTGTTAAACGTTTTGAGATAATTTGGTTTTCATTGACTTTGATTCATGGTCTGCTATGATATGCAGTACGCATTTTGCGCACTTTTTAGTTAGTTTAGAATATTGTTAGAAATTATTCATTATTATTTTATTTCTTTATTTATGGCAGAATTCAATCGCACAAAGCCCCATGTAAACGTCGGCACCATCGGTCACGTTGACCATGGTAAAACCACTCTCACCGCCGCTATCCTAGCGACTCAAGCTCGCGACGGTTTGGCCAACCCAAAAGCTTATGCGGATATCGCCAAAGGTGGTACGATTCGCGATGCTTCAAAAATCGTCACCATATCTCTCGCTCACGTTGAATACGAATCGGATACTCGCCACTACGCTCACATAGACTGCCCAGGGCATGCGGACTTCATAAAGAACATGATTACCGGCGCCGCTCAAATGGACGGCGCTATCCTCGTAGTTTCTGCCATTGACGGTCCTATGCCTCAAACGCGCGAACACATCCTCCTCGCCAAACAAGTCGGCGTGCCTCGCATCGTCGTCTTTCTCAACAAATGCGATGCCGTAGAAGACAAAGAGTTGATTGATCTCGTAGAAGGCGAAGTGCGCGATCTCCTCACCAAATACGGTTTTGACGGTCCAAATACGCCAGTTATCCGCGGTTCCGCTCTCAAAGCTATGGAAGCCAAAGACAACAAAGATGAATGGGCAATGAAAATAAAAGAACTGATGACCACTCTAGACACTTATATTCCTATGCCTGTGCGCGCTACGGATAAACCTTTCCTCATGCCTATAGAAGACATTTTCTCTATAGAAGGACGCGGTACGGTGGTTACGGGACGTATAGAACGCGGTCAAGTAAAAGTTGGTGATGAAGTGGAAATCGTTGGTATAGAACCTACATCAAAAACAGTTATTACCGGTATTGAAATGTTCAACAAACAACTCCAATCAGGTATGGCCGGAGACAATGCCGGAGTATTGCTCCGTGGTACAGCAAAAGATGCCGTTCATCGCGGACAGGTTCTCGCAAAACCGGGCACGACCACTCCTCATACCGAATTTGAAGCGGAGGTGCTCATTTTGAAAAAGGAAGAAGGGGGCCGACATACTCCGTTCTTCAATGGTTATAAACCGCAGTTTTATGTACGAACTACGGATGTGACAGGTGAAGTGACTCTCAATCCCGGTGTTGAGATGGTTATGCCGGGCGATACAGTTACTTTCAAAGTAAAACTCCACGCCCCTATTGCTCTGGAAGAAAAGCAGAGATTCGCTATACGTGAAGGTGGCAAGACTGTCGGCGCCGGTGTCGTGACAAAGATCACGAAATAAAAGAGTTTATATGGCAGAAGCAACAAAAGCCGAAACAACAAAGAAAGCGGCAGTCAAAAAACCAAAAGCGGTAAAAGCGCCGAAAGTAGAGGCCAGCGTGCCACGTTTGCGCATTCGTGTCCGCGCTTACGAAAATAAAGTTTTGGATGCTTCGGTCAAGCAAATCATAGACACCGCTCTCCGTTATGATGTCGTGGTTGTTGGTCCAGTTCCGCTTCCAACTGAAATCAAAAAATATACAGTGAACCGTTCAGCGTTCGTCTATAAAAATGCTCGCGAGCAATTTGAAATGAGAGTACACAAACGACTGATAGATATTTTGAACCCGAACGCAAAAATCATAGAAGCTCTGACAAACATGTCGCTTCCATCGGGAGTGAACATAGACGTGAAGATGATTTAGGAAAAGCGGCAAGCACGAGTTCTCGTCACTCGGGGCGGGACCCACGCCTAAGGGCGCTCCCTTCCCCTCGTGACTCGAACTCATACCTGCCGCTTTTCCCGTATTCCTGTACATCTAGACTTGACTACGAAAGGGGACAGGTATATGATAATTTCATACATTATCATATAATTTAATACACAATGGTAACCATATCAATTCCTATAAATTTTAAGCAAGAGAAATTTATCAATTCTCTGGTCAAAAGTGGTATTGCCGCTAATAAAGCTCATGCGGTGCGTCTTGCCGTTGATAAATATCAAGAAGATCGATTGATAAATGATATTCTTGAATCAGAACGCGATATCAAAGCAGGCAGAATATTTCGAGGTGATCTCAATGAAATTGTGAAGAAATTCAATGATTGATGTTATTTATACTCACGCATTTGTGAGACGTTTTAAAAAACTCGAACGACAAATTACAAATGAAGCTCTGAAGAAGATAAATCTTTTTAAAGACCCAGATAATCACCAAAATCTCAAAGTTCACAAGTTACACGGCGAGATGAATGATAGTTTCAGTTTTTCAGTGAATCATAAAATACGAATTATCTTTAGATACATAAATAATAATGAAGTTGTTCTCACAGCTATAGATGATCATACTGTCTATAAATAATAAAAAAACAGAGAAATTTGCATTATTTCTGGTCTTGGTGTAGTATCTTTGGCAATGAAGCAGGTTGCTTCTTTTTAGTTTTAAAAGTATTTAGAGAGCCTACAGATCCCTCCTGTCCCATTGGATCCGCGCTCGCGCACATATGAAATTCATACTTGGCACAAAGAAGAATATGACGCAGATTTTTGACGCCAAAGGGCGTGTTTTTCCCGCGACTATACTGTCTGCCGGCCCTGTAATTGTCACTCAAGTAAAAACAATCGCAACCGATGGCTACAATGGTATTCAAGTAGGTTTTGGCGAACAAAAAGAGCATAGGCTCGGCAAGGCAGTAGTAGGGCATTTGAAAGCAAGTGTTGCGGCTGGCGGCGCTGGCAATTTCCGACATTTGAGCGAGTTTCGTCTCTCCGGTGAAGAGGTCGCAAAATTCAAAGTAGGCGACCGAGTGGATCTCTCCGCATTTGCCGAAGGTGACTCTGTTTCTGTACGCTCGCTGTCAAAAGGCAAAGGTTTCCAAGGTGCCGTAAAAAGGTATCACTTTAGAGGGGGAAGTCGTACGCACGGTCAAAAACATTCCGAGCGAGAAGTCGGTTCCATCAATGGTGGCGGGCGCGTCGGTAGTGGTCGTGTGGCCAAAGGCAAACGTATGCCCGGCAGAATGGGCGGTGATATGGTCACGGTGAGTAATTTAAAAATTCTCCAAATACGTCCCGAGACAAATGAATTGGTCATTCATGGATCTATACCCGGTCCTAAGGGAGTATTGGTGTCTATAGTTGCTTAATTTAAATATATGACTACAAATACTAAAGAAAAAAAGGTGATCAAACGAGTTTCAAAGACAACAAATACTTTGGAGGCGACTATCTATAATCTGAAAGGCGCGTCTACAGGCACAATTTCTCTTCCGGAAAAAGTTTTCGGCCTATCTTGGAATGCCGACCTCGTTCATCAAGTGATGCATTCCATGATGTCTTCCGCTCGTCAGCCTATCGCTCACACTAAAACTCGCGGAGAAGTTCGCGGAGGCGGTAAAAAACCTTGGAGACAAAAAGGCACTGGTCGCGCTCGTCATGGATCAACACGTTCTCCTCTCTGGATCGGTGGAGGTGTAGCCCATGGTCCCAGAAAAGACAAGAACTATGACCGGAAAATAAATAAAACCATGAAAACAAAGGCTTTTATGACTTTGCTTTCAAAGAAATGGAAAGACGGTGAAGTATTGTTTGTAGACTCATTCTCTTTTTCTTCTCCAAAGACGACCGAAGCGAAAACAGCTCTCGTTTCTCTCGCTAAAAATGTAGGTTTTGAAAAACTCTCTACAAAACCAAAAAATGCGGTATTCATCGCTCTGGCCAAAAAGGATATAAATGTAGAAAAAAGTTTCCGAAATATCGGTTCTGTTGCTTTAGACGAAACGAGAAATCTGAATTTGCTCGATGTCTTGAACCACAAGTTTATCATCATTGAAGACCCCATTGAATCAATGAAAGTTTTGGAGAATAAAATTCAATAAATACAAATATATGGCTCTATTTTGGCAAAAAGGCGGTAAAGAGGTGACAGTCGCAAAGACTGAAAGGGTGACGAAAAAACCTGTTGCGAAAACGGCTGTAAAAATTCCCAAAAAACTGGACAATAAATTGTCGGTAAAAACTGAAAAGAAATCTGAAAACTTGGCCGAAAAACGCAGTGCGGCTGTTACCGGCGGAGTCACTTTTCCAAAAGGTTCGGCTGTTATAAAACCCCGTGTTACGGAAAAAGCAGGAATGTTGGCAGAAAAAGGTGTTTATACATTTGAAGTTTTAAAGAGCGCCAATTCACAGCAAATCTCGGCGGCAATCAAGGAGGCATATAAAGTCACACCTGTGAAGATTTCTATTGCTCCTATAAAATCAAAAACCATGTTTGCTCGCGGTAAATCAGGCAGAACGGTTTCTGGCAAGAAGGCCTACGTTTATTTGAAGAAAGGCGAAAAAATAGAATTTATTTAATTTTTGCGCATAATCTAATTTTAAAAATATGAAAACATATAGACCAACCAGCCCATCCAGACGTGGCATGCAGACCATAAACTTCAAAGAGTATGTCACGCGGAAAAATCCTCTGAAAGCTCTGACATACGGACGAAAACGTGATGTAGGACGCAACGCTTTTGGTCGTGTCACGGTGCGTCATAAAGGTGGAGGACACAAACGTCTATACAGAGAAATTTCTTTTGCCTATGACAAACTGGACATTCCGGCAACCGTCCAATCAGTTGAATACGATCCAAATCGTTCCGGTTTCATCGGTTTGGTCGCGTATCGCGATGGCGAGAGACGTTATATTCTCCTGCCAAAGTCCGTAAAAGTCGGCGGAACTATAATTGCTGGTCTCGCAGCTCCTGTAGAAGCTGGCAATGCATTGCCTCTAAAGAAAATTCCAGTAGGCACATTTATTTACAATATTGAACTCAAACCAAAAGGCGGAGCCAAAGCCGCTCGCGCCGCAGGCATATTCGCCCAAGTAATCGGTAATGATGCAGGTTATACACAGATCAAAATGCCTTCAACAGAAATTCGCAGGGTCCATGAAGAATGTTTTGCCATGATTGGTCAAGTATCAAACGATGAACATTGGCTCGTCAATTCCGGAAAAGCAGGACGTTCTCGCTGGCTTGGTATTCGGCCGACTGTCCGTGGTTCGGCTCAAAATCCGGTAGACCATCCATACGGTGGAGGTGAAGGACGTCAGGGCAGAGGTCTCCGCAGACTGAAAACCCGTTGGGGCAAACCATCCGGCAAGGGACAGAAAACTCGTACGCCAAAGAAATACTCGAATGTTTTCATCGTCACTCGTCGCAAAGTTGGAAAGGACAGAAATTCGATTCAATAGTTGTCTTTTTTATTGTTTGTGGTTAACTAGTGCTGAACACTTAAACCAAAGGATTTTGATGAAACCTCGGTGTACTCCTGAACAGATCAAAGAAATCGAAAGACAACTCAATGCTATCGATTGGAAAAAATTCTGGGCGGAAGTTGATGCGAAAGTTGCTCCGCAAATTGAAGCTTATCGCCTAGCTCGAGCACGGTCCTACGCTCGATCGAGAGACAGAGTCATTATGATAGCCTGAAAATATATCAGGCATCCACGCAAGCCGCTCCCTGAGCGGCTTTTCTCTTGTGCTATTATTTATATATGAGTAATCTCTTAAAATTTTCTGAAAAAATAGGCAAAAAAGGCTTAAATTTAGAAATTTGACTTTCTAACAACTTCTGATAAGCTATCAAAACCAGCTCGTAAGTAGGCATTGACTGTAAATCCTAGGTAAAACCTAGTTTTTCTTTTCTAAAAGGGAAGTATCGCGAGGAATTGTTTGATACTAGCCCTAGCCTAACCGCCCGAGCTCAATTTATATGACCAGAAGCCTTTCAAAAGGACCATATGTAGATGAGAGAGTGATCTCAAAAATCGCCGGCAAGAAACCACAGGAAACTGGGGTTATCAAGACTTGGATACGCGCCTGCCATATTTCTCCGGAAATGGTGGGTTTTAAATTTGGAGTACATAACGGTCGTGAATTCATCGAGGTTCTGGTGTCAGAGGATATGGTAGGACACAGGCTCGGTGAATTTTCTTTGACCAGAAAGTTTACGAAACATGGTGGCAAAATGCAAAAAGAGCTGGAACAAAAGAAAAAGGAAGGTGAAATTGCCGCCGCTCAATCCGCAAAGAGCGCTGTTGTAGAGAAAAAAGCCACTGCCGCTAAATAAAATATATGGTCATCGCATCTCTCACAAATTATAGACAGTCTCCTCGCAAGGTCCGCCTCGTAGCGTCTCTCATCAAGGGTAAAACAGTGGCTCATGCTCTGGATATGCTCGGTGTGACGGTCAAACGAGCTTCTGACCCATTGGTAAAACTCATCCATTCGGCTCTAGCCAATGCTCGCGACCGTGGTATCTCTACAGAAGGACTTTATATAAAAGAATGCAGTGTCAATCAAGGTCTCACTATGAAACGTATGATGCCTGGCGCGCGGGGTACAGGTTTCGCTATCAGGAAGAAGACCAGTCACGTCAAACTAGTTTTGGATAAAAAATAACATGTCACACACCGTACATCCATATGCTCATAGACTCGGCATCATCAGGGATTGGAAATCCAGATGGTTTGCCCCGCGCGGAAAATATCAAGAATTTTTGAAATCGGATGTTCTCTTGCGCGAATATTTCGCCAAGAAATTTCGTGGTATGTATGTTTCCGATGTCGGTATTGAACGTAACGAAAAAGCAATCAGAATCATCATTCGCACATCACGTCCCGGTATTCTCATCGGCCGACAGGGCGAAGGAGCGGTAAAATTACGCGCGGAAATCTTGGCTTTCATGCAAAAAAATGGTTCAAAATTGCTCAAAAATCAGGAACTCAAGATTGATATAGAAGAAATCCGTTCTCCAGAGTCAAACGCTGCTATTGTCGCTTATATGATTGCTGAAAGTCTAGAGAAACGCTTACCTTTTCGTCGTGTCATGAAGCAGACCATAGAAAAAGTGATGGCTAATCGCGATGTAAAAGGTGTTCGCGTATTTCTCGGTGGTCGTCTCGGTGGTGCTGAAATGGCTCGTGTTGAAGACATGAAAAAAGGCCAAGTACCTCTCCAAACATTCCGCGCCGACATAGATTTTGCTCGCGAAAAAGCCCACATGACGTACGGCGATATCGGCATAAAGGTCTGGATATACAAAGGCGAAGTTTTTAATAAGAAAGCTTAAAATAAGCCCAGTTTCAATTTTTAAACCAAAATGCTAGTCCCAAAAAAAGTTAAATACAGAAAGTGGCACGTCATGAGGAAGAATCCTCTAAAAGTCGGCTTTGACACACGCGGTACGGTGCTTTCTTTTGGGTCTTTTGGTATCAAGGCGACATCGGCTGCCCGTATCAGATCCGAACAAATAGAATCGGCCCGCAAAGTGCTCTCTCGCGAAATCGGCAAAAACGGCAAGCTCTGGATTCGCATTTTTCCAGATATGCCTTATACTCAAAAGCCTGCTGAAGTAAAACTCGGCAAGGGCAAGGGAGATCTGGTTGGCTATTGCGCGCCCGTAAAACCGGGGCGAGTGATATTTGAAGTTGATGGTGTAGACGAAGCGGTGGCTCGTGAGGCTCTACGCAAAGCTGGCACGAAACTACCCATAAAATCCATGATTATTTCCCGCGAACTTCTGTAATTTCAATGTAATTTCAAAAAATATGTCAATTTTTACAAAAAAAACAAAAACGACGGAAACAAAATCCGAAACACAGACAAAAACTCAGAACGGGAAATCTTTGAATGGCGTTGTCGTCTCAACAAAAATGAAAGACACCATCGTCGTTTGTGTAAATCGTTTCGTCAAAGTGCCAAAATACGAGAGATTTATGAAAATTTCAAAAAAGTACAAAGCGCATGACGCCGGCAATACAAAAAAGGAAGGAGAGACGGTTACCATAGTAGAATGCGCGCCGATTTCCAGAGACAAGCATTTCCGAGTAATTTAGTTTCATTATAATATCTGCCACCATGTTGCAACCAAGATCAATAGTAAAAATAGCAGACAATTCGGGAGCCAAAATAGGCCGTATTTTCAAGGTGCTTGGCTCTGCGGCAAAGAGATACGCTTATATAGGCGATATTGTTGTCTTATCTGTTCAAAAGGCCGAACCTAGAAAAGCCGTAAAGAAAAAAGATGTTCTCCATGCTGTCGTCGTTCGCACCGTCAATGCCACAAAACGCTCTGATGGATCATATGTACGATTTGATGAGAATGCGGTGGTTATACTGGAAAAAGGCAAAACCGAGCCTATAGCTGGCCGTGTTTTCGGCCCAATTCCACGCGAGATTGCGGAAAAAGGCTTCAAGACCATTGCTAGTCATGCCGCCGAAATCGTTTAACTTTTTTAATACACATATATGCATATAAAAAAAGGAGACAAAGTGATCGTCATAGCGGGTAAAGACAAAGGCAAATCAGGCGAGATTGTTTTTGCTATACCAAAAGACAATAAAGTGGTTGTTGCCGGCATAAACAAATCAAAACGTCATTTGAAACCAAAAAAGCAAGGATCAAAAGGCCAAATTCTGGAAAAGGAAATGCCCCTCCACGCATCAAATGTAAAACTAGTCGCTAAAAAATAATTTTCAATAAATTTTATGACAAATCTCATGAAAACTCTAAGAGAAAAACAAATACACGCATATGAAGTCATGAAAGCAGACTTTGGTTATACGAATATCATGCAAGCGCCGAAAGTTTTGAAAGTCGTGGTGGCGGCTGGCATCGGTTCTTTCAAGGACAAGAAGAAAGTAGAACTGGCGGGTGATCGTATCGCCAAAATTACCGGACAAAAACCGGTTTTACGTGGCGCAAAGAAATCTATTGCTGGTTTCAAGAGCAGGGAAGGAGATCCTATGGGTTATCAAGTGACTCTGCGTGGTAATACGATGTGGAACTTTCTGGAAAAGTTGGTCAATATCGCTCTGCCTAGAACAAAAGACTTTCGCGGACTACCAGCTACATCAGTGGATGGCATGGGTGGATACTCCATAGGTATCCGTGAACACTCAATTTTTCCGGAAACATCAGACGAAGATCTCAAAGACATTTTCGGTCTCGGCGTTACTGTCGTCACGAGTGTAAAGAAGAAAGAAGAGACAAAGAAATTCTTGGAATTGCTGGGGTTTCCTATAAAGAAGGCGTAGACAGAATCTCTGTGCTAAATTTAAATAAAACGGCTCAATCGAGCCGTTTTCTAGTGGGGATGTAAAAATACTTGACTTTTACATACTTTGCATGATATAATATAGACGTTCGATAGTCTGACATTTCGTCAGAAAATCGAATAGCACATTGACAAGAAAGGATCAGCAATGAAAAAACTATTGGTTTACCTCTCTGATGTAGATCGATTTGTTGAACTCATCGCACGTTCCAAGGCAATCTGGCTCACCCCAGAGTTGCTGAACTTGGTAGCAATGGCGAGTAGTCCTTCAGCTGCGCATGACTTGGTCCTTCAAAAGACCAATAAGCGCAAGAAGGCGTTGGCAGCGAGATGGCTCGCTGTCGCCCTTCGGGATTATGAGCCGATGCAAGTGCGGAGCGCGATCAGATATCTCAAGTCGCACCAAATGCGTCCTGAGGAAATGAAAGCGTTCATCTCAACCACGCTCCACTGTAAAGAAGAGGAGCAATATCGAGATACACATCATGAAACCAACGACAATCGTAATAAACACGGCTAATGCACCGTTCGAAGTGGTTATGCCACTTCTTGCTCAATGGGAAAAACTGGCAAAAGTCGTTACTGAAAATGTAATGACTCTGCCAAACTGTAAGATCAAATGGGATCTGACCTTCTTCCGTGAATCGGAAAGGTGTATGAGATCGCCTGTAGAGGGTGATAACGATTGGGCTATCAGATGCTCAGTCAGTCAGATTCAAAAGATCTACAAATCGGACGATAGTGGGCTGACATTTTCGCAAACGGTAGTAGCTCCGATCATTGAAATTGGTGAGGTGGCTGTTTACAAGGATTCAACGTTCTGGAAAAATCATGTTCATGAATACTCTGTAGACGATCGAGCGATCAAGGAATTGATCACCGCTCTTCAGACTGGTAAATGGATACCTCGTAACCCGGGTGATCCAGATAACTACCAGCCTGATCCACACAGCTTTGTGGTTAACAAGATTCAGTTACCAACGGGTTAGTGGCAAACCTATGAAGCCACTGGCGCTTTCTTCGGAAGGCGCCTTTTTTATTGTTTAAAACTTTATTTTTTCTTCATAAAAAATTCATATTTTCTTTATCTCGGCCTGTTAGGGTTTAGGGGTGCAAAAATTTAACCCTGAAAATATCGCAATTTACTACAAAATGAACAAGGGCGATCTAATAGAAAATTTCAATGAGTATGTTTATCTTGGAAGTGATATTTTTATTAGAAATAAAATTGTGAAATATATTACTGATCAAAGAAGAATTAAGGATAATATGTCTGCTGAAGATATAAAATCAATGTTCAAAGATATTCCTGATGCCGTAAAAAACAAAGAGTTTGATATAGAAAATCCTAATCCGAGCATAAAAAGTCCTGGTAGTAGATTAGTAGGTAAATTCTATCCCGAAAAAAATAAAGGTCTTTTGGTTGTTAAAGATAAAGATGGAAATATAATTGATGTATCATCACCTGAGATTGGTGAAATACTTAATGCTTTTTACAGAAAAAGTAAGGAGTTTAATAAACTAAAAAATGACTAGTATCTATCCCCAGAAGGTCGCCATCTCTTTCGAGTATTTCCTTCATCTGTCATCTCTCTTTTGAGAAAAGCCCGCAGTAACGGCTTTCTGCATTTTGGAGATAGGTATCAATCATTTTTTTCATGTTCCTAGCTTAGATAATACTCCCCCTTTAGGTTTCGTCAAGCGTTTGACACAGCCATAGACCTCTGCTAATATGGTCGAACAAAGCTTTTTCGAGGCTTTTATTTTTTCTCGTAAAGAAATGGCCAAAACTTCAGTAGTAGCGCGGGCAAACAAGAAACCGAAGTTCTCTTCGAGAATAGTTCGACGTTGTTTCCGTTGTGGTAGGAAAAATGGTTTTATGCGCTCATTCGGGCTCTGCAGGATTTGTTTCAGAGAGCTCGCCAACGAAGGCATGATTCCGGGTATAAAAAAATCATCTTGGTAGAACTGATAAAATCCAACAATTTCCAAGATTTTCAAAAAAATTAATTTAGGCAGTAGGGCTCGGACGATTAGGGAAGTAACAGCCGAGAACTAGACGCTAAAAAACATGAGAGATCCAATATCAAATTTAATAATCACACTCAAAAACGGCAGTAACGCCAAGTTGGACACTGTCTCTGTTCCTCTCTCCAATTTTACCGCTTCTGTGGCGGACGCCTTGGCCCGCAAAGGATTCGTAAAACCGGGGGTGAGGAAAGGCAAAACGGCAAAGAAAACCCTAGAAATCGGTCTCATTTATGTGAATGGCAAGGCGCGCATTACGGATGTAAAGCGCCTCTCAAAGCCTAGCAAACGTCTCTACCGAGGCTATTCCGATATTCACCGCGTTATCCAAGGTTACGGCTCTATGTTTATATCTACACCAAAAGGTATTATTTCCGATGATGAGGCGCGTAAGCAAAAGGTCGGCGGAGAAATCCTGTTTACCATCTGGTAATTTCAATTCATTTTATATAAAAAATTATGTCGCGCGTTGCAAAAAAACCCATAGTAATACCGGAAAAAACTGAAGTAAAAGTTGACGGTGTTCACGTGTCCGTAAAAGGTCCTCTGGGCGAGATGAAACGCACTTTCAAACCAGGCATTGAATTCAAAGTGGAAAATGGCACGGTCATGGTCACACTTCACAGACCGGAAAGCTATATGTTGCTCGGCACATATGCTTCACATTTGAAAAATATGATAGAGGGTGTGAACAGAGGCTTTACAAAAAAACTCGTCGTTGAAGGCATAGGTTTCAAATCGGATGTAAAGAACGGCAAACTGGAAATGGCTCTCGGTTTTTCACATCCGGTTTCGGTTGAAATTCCGAAAGATTTGAAAGTGATGGCCGATAAAAATGTGATAACAGTCACTGGTGTTTCAAATGAATCTGTTGGGGGATTTGCTTCAAAAGTGAGATCTCTAAAAAAGCCTGAGCCGTACAAGGGCAAAGGTATCAGATATGAGGGAGAAGTCATTCGTAGAAAGCAGGGCAAAAAAGCGGCGTAATCTGATAGTCAGAGAATTTAAATCAAGCAGAAATATATGAATAAAAATATCAAAAAACAAAAGAGAGACCGCAGACACGTGAAAATCCGCACACGAATTTTCGGTACGGCGGTATTGCCTCGTCTCGCTGTTTTTCGGTCAAACAAATTCATGTATGCTCAACTCATAGATGATGAAAATGCGCGAACTCTGGTTTCCGCTTCGTCTCTCACAGGCAAGAAAGGCGTAAAAGATGATAAAGTCAAAGACAGTGCTAAAAGTGCAAAGAAAAACCTAAAAAAAATAGATGCGGCGATAATCGTCGGCAAAACAATTGCCGAAAAAGCTCTAGCTATGAAAATAAAATCAGTTGTGTTTGATCGTGGTGGTTTCGGATACCGAGGTCGGGTCAAAGCCTTGGCGGAAGGCGCTCGCCTAGGTGGACTCAAATTTTAATTAATACTTTATGAATCCCGAAAAAGAAAATAAAAAAATAGAAGAAACAGAAATTCCGATTGTGCCCGGGATAGTCATACCTGTGCCGGTAGAACCCGTTACCGCGGAAATTTCCTCTGTCGCGGATGCGCCAAAAACAGCGAAGACAGACAGCAGAGATGAGAGAGATTCCCGTGGTCCTAGAGGTAGGGGAGGGCGCGGCGGCCGCAAGGGTGATAGTCGCGCTCCGCGCGCAAAGCCCGAATATGACAGCGTCATGTTAAATATCCGCCGGGTGGCGCGTGTGGTTTCTGGCGGCCGCCGCTTTGCTTTCTCCGTAGCTATCGTGGCAGGCAACAGAAAGGGGCTGGTCGGCGTCGGTTTAGGCAAGGGTAGCGACACCGCTCTGGCCATAGACAAGGCAACCAGACATGCCAAGAAAAATATGATAAAGATCAATACGACCAAAGACATGTCTATTCCTCACGAAGTTTCCGCAAAATACTCTTCAGCTCGAGTCGTACTCCGTCCCGTGAGAGATCGTGGTCTCGTCGCCGGTTCGGCCGTCCGAACCGTTCTGGAATTGGCCGGTCTCAAAAATATCGCCGCCAAAATCATTTCTCCTTCCAAAAATAAATTAAACATCGCACGCGCCACCATCGTCGCTCTGCAAAATCTCACTCTCACTCGTGGAACTGAATCAAAGAAAATTGAACCGTCAAAAATAGTTACAAATATCACGGCATAATTTAAAAACCATGCAAATTCACGATCTAAAAAGAAAGACGCCAAATACAAAAAATCCCAGCATCGGGCGCGGGGGAAAGCGCGGTAAAACCAGCGGTCGTGGCACAAAAGGTCAGGACTCTCGTTCCGGACGCAAGAAACGTCCGGAGCTACGTGATTTCATAAAAAGAATTCCGAAATTGCGCGGTCGTGGCAAAAATTCCTTCAAATCTTTTGCTTCTCGCGCTGAAGTCGTGCTCCTCTCCATGTTGGAAAAAAATTTCAAAGCGGGCGATCGCGTTGAGCCGGCTTCTATCATAGCCCGAGGCATCATAGAGAGAACTGAAGGCAATTTTCCTCGCATAAAAATACTCTCCGGCGGGGAAATCACCAAAAAGCTGATTATTTCCGGTGTGGAAATTTCCGCCAGCGCAAAAGCGGCTATTGAAAAAGCTGGCGGAGTCGTGCATGCTTAGACAATAAGTAAAAACGCATTTCATTATGAATACTTTTTTAGGCAAACTCTCACATATTTTTCGGGACAGAGATCTGCGCAAACGCATTCTCTTTGTCGTTTTGGCTCTCATTGTCTTTCGCGTGCTCACGACAATTCCGATTCCGGGCATTGATACAGCTCGTCTAGCGACCCTCTTTGCCAATAGTCAGTTTCTCGGCTTGCTCAACATTTTCTCTGGTGGCGGACTATCCAATCTCTCTATCGTTATGCTCGGTGTCGGTCCATATATCACAGCCTCGATCATCATGCAGTTGCTCACTATCATGATCCCTGCTCTCAAGGCTCTATATCATGAAGAAGGCGAAGCCGGTCGTGTCAAATTTGCTCAGTATTCCCGCAGACTATCTTTCCCTCTGGCTTTGATCCAAGCTTTTAGTTTTATCGTTATATTTCAGCGCCAAGGAATTATTCCGGATTTGGAACCTTTTGCTCTCATATTGAACGTGCTCATCATTTCCGGCGGTTCAATGCTCCTCATGTGGCTTGGTGAATTGATAACCGAATTCGGCATGGGTAACGGTACTTCCATCATCATCTTTGCCGGCATCGTAGCGACCTTACCTACGGCTATTTCCGGTACGATTGCCGCTTATGATCCGAGTCAGCTTCCTCTGTATATTGGCATTTTAGCCCTCGCTCTCGTCGTCACTTATTCGGTAGTTTTTGTGACAGAAGCGGAGAGACCGATTCCGGTGACGTATGCCAAACAGGTCCGTGGCATGAAAGTTTATGGCGGTGTTTCCACATATCTGCCTCTGCGTTTGAACCAAGCCGGCGTCATCCCAATCATATTCGCTCTGTCCATCATGCTTTTTCCTCAGATGCTCTTTAATTTTTTTGCCACGTCCACCAATGTTATTTTGCAGAGTGTTTCATCAGTCGGACTGTCTCTCATAAATAATCATTTGCTCTATAACAGTTTTTATTTCATTCTCGTTTTTGCTTTTACATATTTCTATACGGCGGTAACTTTTGATCCCCTGATGATTTCGGAAAATCTCCAGAAGTCGGGAGCGTTTATTCCTGGTGTTCGTCCAGGCATGCCTACGGCCGAATATCTCTCAAAAATTGTCACTCGCATCACTATGGTCGGCGCTCTCTTCCTCGGTTTCATCGCCGTTTTGCCTCTGCTTCTCCAATCGGCTTCGGGAATTACCACTCTGGCTATCGGCGGGACGAGTTTGCTCATCGTCGTATCCGTAGTTCTGGATGTTGTGAAAAAAATGGATGCGCAGGTGAATATGAGGGAGTACTAAATT
>JAUSGU010000011.1 GCA_030648825.1 bacterium | reverse complement strand
AAAACCTATAGAACAACTCACATGGTACGCTATGGCCCTGTCACGTCTCACAGGGTTGCGTTTATTTGAGTTCAAGTGCGCGTGGTTTGACGACAAAGATTATTATGAATTTTATCCTCTCCATATTGTCAAAAAATTACAAGCCAGAAAGAGGGCACGAAAGGTGCACTATCGCGATGGTACTGTGGCGATATCGCCACTCAAGAATGAGTTTGTCGTCGTGTAATCCAATATAAACACTCCAATATGAAAAACTACATTCAATCAAAATATGACTCAAAATATAAATTCGCACCAAAAAAGCCGGTAAAAACTTTCCGCGACTTGGATATATATCAGAGAACTCTGGAATGTTCGGTGATTGTGGTAAAAAATATCAGACCAAAACTCGTTATATTAAAGTATCCTTTTTTGGAGGGTTTTATAAATTGCGCTATGACGGTGCCTCTGTCTATAGGAGAATCACATAGTATCCGGTTTGGAGATTTCGTGGCCGGAATCGCACTGATAGAAAAAGCCATGTCGGGGTGCAATAAAATGATTATATATTTGGAACACATCAAAGGCATGTATGGATCGAAATTGGATACTAGTTTGATTGATGATGTGATCAATCGCTACGCTGACAGCAGGACAAAAACTTTTCATTTGGAATTATCTTGGAAGAAATGGAACGGCGCAAATAGGGTAGATAATCCAGCCAACAAAGTCAGGTTATAAATCTCGGATATTTCGGGAAACGATTTTCTTAAACTTTTTTTCTCTCGAGATTACCCACCCTCTTCACTAAATTTTCGTGTTCTGGGAAGGTAACATAATAATCTGACATATGATCGAGGAGTCTTCTTTCCGTAATGCCAAAACGCTCCTCAACTGTATCAAAGCGTTTATTTACTAAATCAAATCGAACATCCACAGCCATAAATCGTTTATCCATATCAATAAAACCTTCTTGGGTTAGATATGCCAACTTTTCTACGGTAGTTTCTAGTTTATTCATATTCACACCTAGCTTTTCTACAGTAGTTTCCAACTTATTTATATTCACACCCATTTTCTCCACGGTAGTTTCTAGTTTACCCATGTTGGCACCCATTTTCTCTACAGTAGTTTCCAGTTTACCTACACTTGCCCCTATTTTCTCTAATGTAATTTTTTTGGTCATGAATGTATTTTATCACAAGATGCAAAGGGGTAGTTATCCCCAAATTTATAATTTCTTTATTTTTTCTTTAGGATTTCTTTATCTCCATAATGATAAAATTAAGTTATAATAGCGATATGGAATTTCTGCATGGACAAAGCGTAAAAACTACAATAGTCTGGATATTTTTCATCCTCGCTTTAGTAGGAACATTTGTTCTCACAAAAAAACTGGGACAGGAAGGGGAGAATATGGCTTCTGTTTTTTTGGGAAGAGGCGCTATACATAAAATCTTGCTTTTTGAAGATAAGGCTGAGCCTATTTCCGTCACGGCTAGACCAGGTGATGAAGTGGTTTTTATGGTATTGGATGATAGTCGGCACACTATCGCCGAAGAGCGATCTTCAAAGCGAGACGCCAGACTGGAATCGGGAGAATTTGGAGCAGGGGATAGCTACACTCTCTCATTTTCCAATCCTGGCATGTATTCATTCTATGATCGCATGAATAGCGATATTCATGTGACAATCATTATAGAGAAATAAAATGGTGCGAAAGAAGTGTTCGCGCGGAGACGCCTGAGGCCTGACGAGGCCGAAGCCGAGGAAGTTTTCTAGCAAGAAAACTTCCGTGCTCCGCAAGAACACTTCTTTCGCACCATTTTGTATTTGCTTTTTTTTACTCTTTCACGAGCCTCTTTTCCCACGGCAATATTTCCAGAGCTACAAATTCGTCAGGTCCGGTTTGAATGCCTATAATTTTGATTCTGTCGCCACTGGACCACTCTAAACCTTCTTCCACTTTTATTTTTTTGCCCGTTACATGCCATAAAACACCATTCGTATCACGCAGATTAAAATCAGACTCAGATTCTCTGTCTCTCACAGCGCCAGATAAGAGCCCATGAGCTGGATCAAACCATGTGTTGGTGTTGAACGGCACGATAAAGTTGTAAATCGGCAGATTTTCAGATGCGGTACTGTCTATATATTTGGTGACATCAAAAGCGTAAAATATACTGCCTACCGACAGAGCCAGGAGGGTGGCTATAAAAGCAAATTGTTTTAGACTCATGCGATAACCTCGACGAGTATTGCGGAAATTGATGAAAGCGGCGATAGTTACCGCCACGGAAGCGGCAATCCAAAAAAATGGAATGGAATAGATTATTTTTTCCCCAGCCGAGAGACCTAATTTTTCAAACAGAGCGAAATCAACACCGCGGATCATAAATATGGTCATAGCGAAACCCAGAGATAGAGCAATCGCAAAAACACCAAAGAGAATCCATAGCACGACATTGCGAGCATAGAAATAACTTTTCGGCGTCGGTTGGAGCTGTCTCTGTTTTATTTTATCCAATATTTGTTTTTCTAATGTTGTTATTTTCATAAATCTGTTCTGTTTATTCCTTTGTCTATCATCAACCTCCTGAATTCTCTCTTTGCTCGATGAATCAGTGTGGCGATAGTCCCCGGCGGTTTTTTCAAAATATCTGATATTTCATCATAATCTTTATCTTCCAAAAATTTGAGAACGAGCACTGATTTATATTTGGGATCCAAATCATCCAAAATTTTCATAATGTGCATTTTGATGTATTGGCGGTCAATATCTGTGATGAAGTTTCCATCGGCGATTACGGTTTCTGCCAGAGTCATGGTGTCATTTTCACTAACCGGTTCATCTAGGGATCCACCGTATCTTTTTCTTTTTCTATGAAAATCTATGGCTTCGTTATGGGCAATACGATATATCCAAGAAGAAAAAGACAGTTTTTGGTCAAAATCGTTCAAATTTTCATAGACTTTTATAAATACGTCTTGGATGAGCATGTCCAATTCATCCACATTCGGTCGTGCCAACCGATGAATATATCTCTTCAGAGATTCTTTGTATTTTTCTATAATTCGACCGAATTCATCTCTCGATTGGAGAGTCCTCTGCACCAACAGGACATCCGTTTGATTTTTGGTATTTTTATCTTCAGCCATTGGTCTCATTATAGTACGTTTTATAGAGAACTTGTCTTTCTCCATACATAATCGAGCGATTGCTATGGTTTGAAAATCTGGTAAGATAAAAAAGTTAAAAAACATTCAGTAGGTAA
>JAUSGU010000031.1 GCA_030648825.1 bacterium | reverse complement strand
GGTGGCGCAAATGATACTGTGGTATTTGCACCAAACGGAGGACTCTCCGTATCGGGAGGCGCTCATGTGAAAGCCGGTTCGGCAAAACATATTTCAATAAACGGTGGAGCCAACATTACATATGATCCCGATGTATCAAATCTCAATTTCTGGTCAGGTTCGTCGGGAGGAAGTTTTCAGATTAAATCATGGAAAGAGACGGAATAATATCACGTCGAGACTGCTTTTCTGCGTGATATAATCTCAATATGTTTCAAAGTAAGAAAAAATTCACAATAATCGGAAACTGGAAGATGAATCCTGATACGATAGAAGAAGCAAAGAGTATTTTTTCGGCTATTTCACGCCAGGCGACAAAGAATTCAAAAGTAATGGTAGTGATCGCTCCGCCGGCGCCTTTTATTCCTGTTTTGTCAGGCAAGAAAATTCATATCTCTGCGCAAGATGTGGCGGGAGAGCCACATGGCGCCTATACCGGTTCTGTCGGCGCACGGCAAATGCGAAGTGCCGGAGCGGAATATGTCATCATAGGCCACAGCGAACGTCGCGCGGCCGGAGATGACGATAAAATAATCGCCAAAAAAATCGCGGAATCTCTATCTGCCGGACTCCGGGTCATTCTCTGTATAGGCGAAAAAGAGAGAGATAATCATGCTCATTATTTGCACGAAGTCCGCGAACAGATAATAGGAGCTCTCTCTCGTCAAGATAAAAAGAAGATTCAATGGATCACTATTGCTTATGAGCCAGTATGGGAAATAGGTCAGAGTTTTGATCTAGCGCTCGCTCCCGCTCTCATCCACGAAATGGCGATTTACATAAAAAAATCCGCTGCGGAAATCTTTGGAAAGAAACAAGCACTCAGACTACCAGTGCTGTATGGAGGCTCTCTCAATTCCGAAAATGCCACGGCTATTTTGAGAGACGCTTGTGTTGATGGGCTTTTGGTAGGCAGGCAGTCTCTAGACCCTCTAGCTTTTGGTAAAATTATAGAATATGCAAACAATCTCTCCTGATTTAAAAAATCAGTTTAAAAAAGTCACCGACGAAAAAAATCTGAGAGGCAAGAAAATTCTCTTGCGTCTGGATTTGAACGTACCTGTCATAGGCGATGATATCCGTGACGATTTCCGGATCAGAAAATCTCTGCCGACTCTGGAATTTCTCCGTAACGCGGGAGCAAAAACAATCATTATCAGTCATTTGGAGAGCGATCTCACTGATTCGCTCTCGCGCGTGGCCGCATACATTTCCAAATTTATTCCTCTAAAAGCTTTTGTGACAAAACTGGACGAGGCTCTGGCTGTGGTGGAAACCATGGCAGAAGGCGATATCGTCATGTTGGAAAACCTGCGTCAAAATCCGGGTGAAAAAGAAAATAATCCGGTTTTCGCCGGACGGCTCGCCTCCCTGGCGGAGATATATGTCAATGACGCTTTTGCCGTATCTCACCGAGATCACGCTTCTATCGTCTCTCTACCCAGACTCCTGCCGAGCTATGCCGGACCTCTCCTCTCGGAAGAAATAAAGGCTCTTTCAAAAGCCTTTAACCCTCCACGACCCTTTCTCTTTATCATCGGCGGAGTCAAGTTTGACACCAAATTGCCCCTCATAGAAAAATTTCTGGATATTGCCGATTATGTGTTCGTCGGTGGCGCTCTGGCCAACGATATTTTCAAAGAAAAAGGTTACGAAATAGGCCGATCAGTCGTTGCTCAATCCGGAATAAATTTGAAACATGTGGAAATGAATCCGAGACTGATCGTTCCAGCCGATGTCATAACCGTGAGCACCTTGTCAAAAGGAGCAAAGAGTCTGGACCTGATAGGTCCTGATGAAAAAATCGTGGATGCCGGTCCGAGGACGATTGATCAGATAGCTGATCTCCTAAACGATGTCAAATTTGTCATCTGGAACGGTCCGCTCGGCGATTATGAAAAAGATTTCAGCGAAGGCACTGAAAATCTGGCTAGAGCTCTGGTGGAATCCAAAGTAGAGACGATCATCGGTGGGGGGGACACTATCGCTTGTGTGAGAAAACTCGGCCTTTTGGATAAATTCAGCTTTGTTTCCACAGGCGGTGGCGCTATGGTTGAATTTTTGGCCAAGGGCACATTGCCAGGGATTGATGCCTTGAAAACTTCATAAAAAGTTGTTAAAGATTTCTTCTTATCTTTTCCGCATTGCCAGCGAAATCTTTTTTATCTCCTTTTACATTATTGTCGGGATATACCCAGATGTGAGCGTGAGGGACTTCTTCGCCTATGATTTTTGAGAAAACAAAGTCGGTAGAGAAAGCTTTCTTTTGAGCGAGGGCAATTTTACGAGCTGTTTCAAAGTATTCTCCAATATTCGGTACGTCCCAAACCCATCTATAATGTTTTTTGGGGATGACCAGAGTATGTCCGGGGGATTCCGGATCAATACTCAAAAAAGCGAGAAAATCTCCATCCTCATAAACTTTGTGAGACGGAATTTGTCCGCGGATTATTTTGCAAAATATGCAGTCTCTTTCCATGACATAAAAATAGCATATTTATGCGTGATAGAATATCTCCATGAAGTATAATCTCCGAGAAAATGTTGCGGAAAAACCTGTTGAATTCGGGGTTTTTTCCGATACGCTTTCGAGTCTCTTGATGAATAGGGGTATAACTTCCGTCAGAGAAGCAGAAGCTTTTATTTCCCCGGATTATAAACTTCATACTCATGATCCGTTTCT
>JAUSGU010000026.1 GCA_030648825.1 bacterium | reverse complement strand
CTCTTTATCTACGGAGACACCGGTAGAGGTAAAACTCACCTCATTCAAGCTGTCGGCAATCACATAAAGAACACTACCGGTAAAAAAGTGCTTTACGTCACATCTGAAAAATTTACTGTTGACTACATGACATCAGTTCAACTCGGCAAAGCCAACCAATTCAAGGAAAAATACCGTAAATACGACATAATTATCATGGATGACGTTCAATTTTTTTCAAGCAAAGAAAAATCACAGGAAGAATTCTTTCACTTGTTTAACACTATGCATGAAAACAACAAACAATTTATTTGCTCATCCGATAGACATCCAAACAATCTTCAGGGCATAGAGGACAGAATTAAAGGTCGTTTTAATGCCGGCATGATTGTGGATGTGGCCGCACCAGATTACGAGTCCAGAATATCAATCCTCAAAACAAAACTAGCCCGCCAAAGCGTCAGCCTGCCGGTAGAATTGATAGAATTTTTAGCTGGGGCTATAGATGGCAACATCCGTGAATTGGAAGGAATAACCAATTCTATAGCCATTCAGACTCAATTACGGGGCAGAGAAATGAATATCATTGACCTCAAAAATCTCGTCAAAAACAGTGCTAAACCAAAGAAAACTATATCCGTGAAAGAAGTAGTAAAAATCGTTTCAGCTTTTTATAATATAGAAGAACAGAGCATATATGACAAAACTCGTAAAAAAGAAGTGGTAAAGCCACGACAAGTCATCATGTACTTGTTGCGCGAAGATCTCAACATCTCATATCCGTCTATAGGTGAAAAACTCGGCGGACGCGACCATACGACTGTCATCCATTCTTGTGAAAAAGTAAAAGAAGATATAAAGTCTAATCAGCCGTTACTCCAAGAATTAAACCAAATACGCTCTCTCATATCATGAGACAAAGCTGTGACTTACTTGTGGAAAAAATATGATAAGTCGAAAGGATTTATTAAAAAAATAAAAGTTGTTAATTTCATAACAGACTAATCCCCAATTAAAATATGTAAAAAATCTATAAAATCGTTGACTGGTGGGATATAAAAAGATATACACATATCCACACTGCTAATAGTAATAATAGTCTTATATATAGAAATAAAAGAGATATACTGAACAAATGAAAATAGAATGCATCAAAGATAAACTGATAGAAGCAATAACAAAAGCCAACAGACTGACAGGAAAAAATCTGTCTTTACCGGTTCTCTCTTGTGTCAATCTCCACGCCGATAAAAATTTTCTTGTTATACGATCTACAAACTTGGATTGCGGTATAGAGATTAAAATTCCAGCCAAAGTAGATGTCCCGGGCGAGATTGCTCTACAC
The DNA here is from genome assembly GCA_030648825.1 of bacterium. GTDB lineage: Bacteria > Patescibacteriota > Minisyncoccia > Phycocordibacterales > UBA6065 > UBA6065. The sequence continues at coordinate 3,345 of JAUSGU010000026.1, read as the reverse complement.
GGCGACATTATGGTTTCTCTTCTAAACGGTTTGCCGAAAGAAAAAAATATCATATTGGAATCAAAAGAAGAAAATGTTCTCATAAAAACTTCGTCAAATAATACGCTTATAAAAACATACTCCCCAGACGATTTTCCTTCTATACCAAAATTAGATACACATAAAACAGTTGAAATGAGTCCGAGATCGCTCATAAAAGGCTTCAAATCGGTAGTTTACAGCGCTTCTCTATCCACGGTAAAACCAGAATTGGCGAGTGTTTATATCTGGAAAGATGGTGGAGATTTGGTTTTTGTTTCAACCGATTCGTTTAGATTGGCCGAAAAGAAGATAAAAATAAAAGAATCTATTGATTTTCCGTCAGTTATTATTCCTGCTAAAAATGTCTTGGATATTATTCACACTTTGGAAAATGTTTCTGACGATGTAAAGATCCTGTTTGATAGAAACCAAATTGCATTTGAAACGAAGGACATTTATCTCATGTCGCGCGTTATAGACGCCACGTTTCCCGATTACAAACAGATTATGCCAAAAGTTTTTGTGACGGAAGTTGTTGTTCTGAAACAAGATTTAGTTGATTCTTTCAAAACTTCTCAAGTTTTCTCCGATAAATTCAATCAGGTTAACATAAAAGCCCTACCTTCAAAAAAATCTTTTGTTATTTCAACCAAAAATAGTGATGTAGGAGAATATACTAATGCTCTCGATGCCTCTGTTACTGGCCAGGATGTGGATATAAATTTCAATCACAGATATATCGCCGACTGCTTCCAATCCATTGATTCCGACAGCATTTCAATTTCAATCAGTGGTGCCAACAAACCTCTAGTCATGCGCGGTATGTCCGATAAATCATTTTCCTATCTCGTCATGCCTATGAATAGGTAATTATAGTATGTTTAATATAGCCGACTATTTAAAGAAATTTGCCCATCTAGAGGGTGATTTGGTGTTTCAGAAGGAGATTATAAACAAAGCTCTAAAGGAAGTTTGTAATCTGGAAAATATAGAATTTGAAATACGTAAAGGGACGCTGTATCTCAAAACAAACTCTGTGGTCAAGTCTATTGTTTTTATGAAGAAAGACAAACTCGTTGAATATCTGCGCGTAAATCTCTCGAACAGCAAGGTTTTAGATGTGCGTTAATTGTCTAACGCTACAGAAAACGTCGCTTGGGCTTCACTTTTATTGTAAACAGAGTCATAAGCTGTCACTTTTATTTTATTTATCTCTTGAATGTTACTGATTTCTCTCGGTGAAAAATTAAATACAAAAGGAGATTTTTCAAGTGTACCTACATACGTTTCGTTCACATAAATAGAAGCTTTGATCATTTGATAACGACCTGTTTCGGAGATAGATACAGAAATTTCGTTATCCAAATTGTATTTTTTTACTGAATCTATATTTCTAATGGAAACAATAAAAGCGTTTTCTCTCGTGTGCACATCATCTATTGCTGTCGGTATGGTGTTTTCTGTCTGATCGGAGAGACTCTGCGATGCCGCCCAGAGGCGCACAGGCCTCTCCCAGCGTTCAAATTGCGGGTCATCCTCTGGACGGACTGGTGGCGGTCCCAGAGGGTCGTGTTTGTTTAACCAGTAGAGAATCGAATGAACCGATTGAATTGGAATTTCTTGTTTTGTTTCTGGGGGGGTAAACTCCGTAGCTATTTTTCCTGATATTTTATCTATGGTATAAGTTTGTCCACCTTGCCAGATCCCTTTCATAACAGGTTTTAAAATTGTTGGATCAGTTGGTGTCGGTTGAATAAATCTCTCATTAGGTATGATTTCCAGAACCTTATGCATAAACGTGCTCCACATAGGGGCGACAATTTGTCCAGCCACTTTTTTGACCATTGGGCTATTGTCGTTATTGCCGGCCCAGACACCGACGACGAGATTTGGTGTATATCCGATAGTCCATGCGTCTCTAGAGTCATTTGTCGTACCTGTTTTTACGGCCACATCACGATTTGGAAAATAGAGAACGGAATTTGGACCATAAGCTGGAGTTCTAGCTGTATTATCGGAGAGAATACTGGATATTGTTTCGGCAACATTTGCCGGCATGACCTGATTCTGGTTTGTTGTCGGTAGTTTTATTTCATTGCCTTTTGAATCAAATATTTGTAAAACGGATCGGTATGATACATGAGTACCATCATTGGCAAAAGTGCCATAAGCGCTGGTCATTTCCAGAAGGGAAATTTCTCCACCCCCCAAAACGAGAGTTAATCCATATTGGTCAGCGTTTGTGAGACTGGTTATACCCATATCTTTGGCCAAAATCAGAGAATCTCGAATACCGGTGAGGTATAACACTTTTATAGAAGCCACATTTATTGATTGAGCCAAAGCGTTTCGGAAACTGATTGGTCCTCGGAATTTTTCGTCATAATTTTGTGGCATGTAACATATTTTTGGATCTACTTCAGTCGAGAGAGGCTTGCCTTCCAAATCACACTCTGTGCTAAACGAAGTTGGTAAATCAAAAACGATTGTCTCAGGCGTATAGCCTCTCATAAAAGCTGATGAATAAATAATCGGTTTCATGGTAGAGCCAGGTTGACGATTGTTTGCTGTGGCGACATTGAATTGACCGTCAATTTCCGTATCAAAATAATCCCGCGAACCCACCATGGATAAAATATCGCCTGTCTTTGGATCGAGGGCAACCAGAGCGGCGTTCTCGGCGTTGAAATTTTCTTTATTTGAAAGGGCTGTTTTTTTGATGAGTTCTTCCGCTTGTTCTTGGAGGTTTGTGTCCAGAGTAGTTATTACTCTGTAACCACCGCTATCAAATAAATCTTTACCAATAATTTTTTCCAAATAATCTTTGACGAAAAAAACGAAGTGGGCAGCCCGAATACCAAATTTTTCTTGGGGCTGGAGTATTACTTTCTCTTTGAGAGCCTTTTCATATTCTATTTCCGTTATGAAATTGTTTTTTAACATTCTTTCCAGAACCAGTTTTTTGCGGTTTTCGAGTTCCTTTATATGAGTACCATATGGTGAATAATAAGTGGTAGCTTGAGGGATGGCGGCTAGGTAAGCGGCTTCTGCCAGAGTCACATCTTTCGGCTCTTTGCCGAAAAATTGCTCCGATGCTTCCGCGATGCCGTACATATTGCCACCATAGGGATTTTCATTGAGATAAATTTCCAGAATCCTGTCTTTCGGCAAAGCTTTGTCCAATTTGAATGCCAAAACCCATTCCTTGAGTTTTCTTGAAATTTTTTTGTCTTTGGTGAGGAGGGTGTTTTTGACGACTTGTTGGGTAATAGTTGAACCACCCTGGCTCCATCCACCCGATATGATATTTGCGAGAATAGCGCG
>JAUSGU010000015.1 GCA_030648825.1 bacterium | reverse complement strand
TGCAGCACTGATGATGGGAATTTTTTCATCGCCTCGTATAATCGTCTCCTGAAAGAGAAATTTTTTTGGAGCTTTGAGTGCACCATCAAGTTTTATATGCGTTGTTTCGGGAATGAGCGAGAGAGCGAAAATGGCGCCGTTTAGAGCTTTTTTTATCGCATATGCTATGCCTATTTTATCTATTTCATTCGCAGATACGGATGAAATAGCAAAATCGAGCTCGCCTCTCGATTTAAAGTCAGAAATTTTAACAAACCATTCCTCGCGCCTACGAGCAGAGAGTTTTTTTGAGTCTCTGATGCCCGTAAAATGTTTTTCATCGAAATCACGCGCCACAACGCAAGCGCAGACAGTCACAGGGCCAGCCAGAGGCCCACGACCGACCTCATCAATTCCCACAATATGAGTAATTTTGTTCACATTATAAGTATAACTTCCTTTATACTAGATACCACTTGTCATTTGCACTATACTGGAAGTAATTATGCCTAGATTTATTCACTTGCACGCGCATTCGCATTATTCCCTGCTGGCCGCTCTGCCGAAAATTCCCGATCTCATAGAAGCAGCAAAAGCAGACGGTGCGCAAACACTGGCCCTCACGGACAATGGCAATCTCTATGGTGCTATAGAGTTTTACAAAGACTGCAAAAAAGCTGGCATAAAACCGATCATCGGCGTGGACTTTTATGTCGCCGCGCGCGAGAGGCAGAATAAACAATCAGGCATTGATTCGCGACGGACACGCCTCATATTACTCGCCAAAAATCTGACCGGTTACAAAAATTTGATTCAACTGGTGACCAAAAGTTTCCTTGAGGGCTTCTACTACAAACCTCGCATAGACCGCGAATTAATAGAAAAATATCACGACGGCCTCATAGCGATTTCTTCTGCTTTTACGGGCGATTTAACCCTAGCTCTCCAAGGGAACGATATTCCCAAAGCTTGCGAAATCGCCAATTGGTACAAGACTATTTTTGACGAGGATTACTATCTGGAAATCACTCATCACCCTGACATAGACGGCCACAATACTCTCATGGAGAGAACAAAAGAAGTCGCGCATAAAACAAAAGTGCCTCTAGTAGCAGGGGGAAATGTTTACTACATAAAACCGGAGGATAAACCAGCTCAACAGACTCTCATGCTCGTAAATTCTAGTGGAGATGATCGTATCAGTGATGACGATGTGGCGGATTTTTCTTTTATATCAAACGAAACGGCACAGAATTATTTTCGTGACACACCGGAAGCCATAGCCAATACGGAAAAAATCGCCAATCAATGTAATTTGGAACTGACTCTCGGAAAATGGATTTTTCCGAAATACACCGTCACCCCCGGCAAGAGCTACGACGAAGAATTACGGGAAATAGTTTTTGTCGGATTTCCAAAGAGAAAAATGGAAAAAACCGGAGAAGCTCTAGAACGCGTAGAATATGAACTCAAAACCATCAAAAACAAAGGTTACGCTCCTTACTTTCTCATCGTTTCCGATTTGATGCGTTACGCTCATGAACATGGAATCCTCACGACTATCAGAGGTTCGGTCGCCGGTTCTCTCATCACATATCTCGCCGGCATCACGACTATAGATCCATTGGAATACAAACTGCCGTTTGAACGATTCCTCAATCCTGAACGTCCGAGCGCTCCCGATATAGATATGGATTTTGCCGACGATAGACGAGACGAAATGATTGAATATACAAAGAAAAAATATGGTATGGAAAATGTCGCTCAAATCAGCACATTCGGCACTATGGCCGCCCGCGGTTCTGTACGCGATGTCGCCAGAGCTCTGGGTTTTCCCGTCTCCACAGGCGATAAAATGGCAAAACTGATTCCGATGGGATCTCAAGGCTTTCCTATGACTATCAACCGTGCTCTGGAATTAGTTCCTGAACTCAAACAAATGTATGACGAAGACGTGGACACCAAACGCATCGTGGATTTGGCTAAAAAAATAGAAGGTTGTGCTCGCCAAATTTCCACCCATGCCGCAGGTGTGGTCATCGCTCCGACAAATCTCACTGATTACACCCCTCTGCAATATGATCCGAGAGGAGAGAATAAAATCATCACTCAATACGATATGTATTCAATCACGGACGAATATGGCGGTATCGGTCTCCTGAAATTTGATTTTCTGGGCATAAAAAATCTAGCCATTCTGGCGAGCGCGGTTATTCTCGCCAAAAAAATAGAAGGAAAAATTGTAGATATAGAAAATGTACCCGTGGATGACAAAAAAACATTTGAAATGCTGGCTCGTGGTGAAACCGAAGGCCTCTTTCAATTGAACGGCTCTGGTATGACAAAACACTTGAAGGATTTGAAACCTTCTACGATTCACGACATAAACGCTATGGTCGCCCTCTATCGTCCGGGACCTATGGAATCTATTCCGCAATACATAGAACGCAAACATGATCCGAGCAAAATAGAATTTCTGGATCCACGCTTGTCGGATATTTTGGATCGTTCATATGGCGTTCTCACATATCAAGACGATGTCATGATGATCGCTATCAAACTCGGCGGATATACTTGGCCGGAAGCGGACAAACTGCGCAAAGCCATGGGCAAGAAAATTCCCAAAGAAATGGAAGAACAAAAAGAAAAATTGATCGCTGGGCTCATAAAAAACGGCATGACCCAAACCAAAGCCAAGAAAATGTGGTCACTCATAGAACCTTTTGCTGCTTACGGTTTCAACAAAGCTCATGCGGCCAGTTACGGTCGGGTCGCCTACCAGACGGCATATATGAAAGCGAACTTTCCGGCTATTTACATGTCGGCGGTGCTCACAGCTGATTCCGGTGATGTGGAAAAAGTGGGGACTGTCATAACCGAATGCAAACGTATGGGTATTCCTGTTCTACCGCCTTCCGTGAATGAAAGTTTTGAAGGCTTTACGGTCGTCAAAGGCACGAATACCGCGAGCGCTACAGCACATACTCTGGGTGATAAAATCAGATTCGGTTTGAGTTCCATAAAGAATTTCGGTGAAGGTATTTCAAAGGCGATCATTGATGAGAGGGAGGCTCACGGCAAATTTTTGTCGCTTTCCAATTTCCTCGCGCGTATAAAAGATAAAAATCTGAATAAAAAATCTCTGGAAGCTCTGATAAAGGCCGGTGCTCTGGACGATTTCGCCGATAGGATAGCCATGTATGGAAATATAGAACGGCTTCTGGAATACAACAGGGAAAAAGTAAAAAACGACGGCAATCAGGATTCCCTTTGGGGAAACATGTCCAGCGGGAGTGCAGGCGGGACTGACGAGAACGGAAAAGTAGTTGAGGAACTCCGTCTAGACACTGTCGCCCCAATTACAGTAGCCGAAAAATTGCTCTGGGAAAAAGAATTGCTCGGCCTCTACATTTCCGGACATCCTCTGGACAAATACAAGAGTATTTTGGAAAAACGGCCTATAGATATTGCCAAAATAAAAGCTAAAGCGGCTCTGGATATCGCTGTTGGTAAAAAATTTGGAGAAGAAACGTTTGTTTTGGGAGGTATCATAGAAGAAGTGCGTCCTGTAACCACAAAGAAAAACGATTCCATGTGTTTCATCCGTCTGGCCGACATGTCCGGCACAATAGAGGCTGTAGTATTCCCACGAACTTACGCGCAATTCAAATCTGTCATTGTTCCGGAAAAATGCATAGCCATAAAAGCCAAACTGTCGGAACGCAACGGTGAAATATCTCTGGTCGCAGAGAGTTTTATGGCCCTTGCCTAGACTTTTTATTTATAAAAAACAGGCTCTTTCGGAGAGCCTGCTGTTTGAGAAATAGTTCTCAAGAGTTTGGGGAATTTGGGGCAGAGAGAGCCCGCTGTGATAGCGACCGAACAACTTTGGCACCGAGTAAAACATTGAGCTCTACATCCTCTTCACCGAGCAAACTGTGGAGAATGTGTTGATGCGATCTGATTCTTCGGAGAGCTTTCTCTTGAATCAAACGCGTACATTCGCGACTTTTGTTCCCCAGTTTCATAGCAACTTCTTCAAGCGTCATACCTTGTAAATATCTCATTTCGAGCACCATCCATTGACGCTTGGTGACCGCATTTTTTATTATAGAGATTACGTCCACATAATGCGCGGTTTCGCTTTCCATTGTCGGAAGAGTGAGAATTTCAAAACTTGAAGATGCTTCGATTTTGAGCGTCGCCAAATCTCTGTCAACAAATAAACTGAG
>JAUSGU010000013.1 GCA_030648825.1 bacterium | reverse complement strand
TTTCTGGGTGGCGCGCATGATCCTCATGTCCACATATCTCCTCGGCGAAGTGCCGTTCAAAACTGTTTATCTCCACGGACTCGTTAGAAACGTGGATGGTTCAAAAATGTCAAAGTCGATTGGCGCCGTTGATCCAATTCTCATGTGCGAAAAGTACGGCACGGACGCTCTGCGTATGTCTCTCATCATCGCCACCGGTCCGGGAAACGACACCAAAATGTCCGAAGACAAAATTCGCGCCTACAAAAATTTCGCAAACAAACTCTGGAACATCACTCGTTTTGTACTCACATCGGCCGAAAACGAAATATTGGATGAAAAATTTACCGCTTATTCTCCAGACGATGCCAAACTCATTTTGGAACAAAATAAACTCTTGAAAGAAATTTCAAGAGAGATGGAAGAATTCAAATATTATCTCGTGGCGGAAAAAATATATGCTTATATATGGCATGAATTCGCCGATGTCATACTGGAAAATAGTAAAAATATATTCAAAAACGGAAGCTTCGCGGACAAAAAATCCAGAAAACAATTCCTCTTGTGTACACTGGCGAAATTCCTAAAAATTCTCCATCCATTCGTACCATTCGTCACAGAAGAAATTTGGTCCGATATGCCTGTAGAAAATAAAAAACCTCTTATAATAGAAACATGGCCGATGTAAATCTCACAGTTCCGACTCTCTTTTATGCCCTCGTCGGAGGCATTTTGCCGGCCTTATTCTGGCTCTGGTTTTGGATACAAGAAGACAAACTCCATCCTGAACCTCGTGGCAAAATACTGTTAGCCTTTCTCGGAGGTATGATAGCGGTCGTTTTGGTTTATCCTTTTGAAAAATGGGCCTATGCGAGCTGGGGCATGACGACAACCACTCTCATCCTCTGGGCAATCATAGAAGAATCAGCCAAATTTCTCATGGTTACAATTACCGTCCTCCGGTCAAAGGCTTTTGACGAACCCATAGACGCTATGGAATATCTCATAACCTGCGCCCTCGGTTTTGCCGCTTTGGAAAATGTTCTGTTCATTCTGAATCCTCTGCTGGAAGGTCACGCCTTTCAGGGTCTCATCACAGGCAACATGAGATTCATAGGCGCCAGCCTGCTCCATGTCGTTTCATCGGCTGTTTTGGGGTATTGCATAGCGCGTGAATTTTATAGGAGCAAAGCATGGAAAATCGTCTGGGGGACAATCGGGCTCGCTGTCGCTATCGCATTGCACACGGTCTTCAATATGTTTATAATATACGATAACGGAAGTAAAATTTTTATTGTATTCTCCGTAGTCTGGATAGCTTCGCTCGGCGTCTTGCTTCTCTTTGAAAAAACAAAAAAGTTAAAAGCGGAATAAAATTATATGCAACCACCAAAAAAATCGTTCTTTGAACGCCTGACCGGCACCGTAAAGCTGGAAGAAGATGCTATGGGTGCCGGCCTCTCGGAAAGTCGCGGAAGTTTTATGGAAGAAACGGAGGAAGAGGGCCAGCTCACGGTGGACGTCCATCAGACTCCGGATGAAATCATCATCAAAACCATGGTTGCCGGCGTGCGTCCCGAAGATCTGGATATAAATATCACCCGCGACATGGTCACCATCAGAGGCCGTCGCGAGGAAAGTGTTGAAATACAGGAGATTGATTATTTTCACAAAGAACTCTATTGGGGCTCTTTTTCCCGCACTATCATGTTGCCCGAAGAAATAGAAGTAGAAGAAGCCGAAGCTGTAGAACGCCACGGCCTGCTCACCATCAAACTGCCAAAAGTAGACAAAGCAAAACAGAATAAACTGCGGGTGAAATCAGTATAAAAAAACAAGCAGAAGTATTTTTTCTAATCTGTGCTTGGACCCAGGTTCGAACTGGGGACCCCTTCCTCTTCAGGGAAGTGCTCTACCAACTGAGCTATCCAAGCAATATCTGGTGCATTTCTACCAAAACAGCTACCCAAGTGTTATATGCTCACATAATTTAAGCTTTTTTTTGTATTCAGGCAAGCACCACCAAACTAGAATACACCCAGACTTGAATACGCTTCTTTCAAAGTATCTATATACGGCTGTATGAGATAATACGCGCCAGCGGAAGCGCCGAGAATCACAATCCAATAGAGAACGCGAAAAACCAGAGAGAAACGATTGGTCCGTTGAATGTTTTTTAAAATTTTCGCGCTTTCTTCTGCGAGTTCGCGAGTCTCTGTGAGTAAACGATGTTCTTCGGGTGTCATGGATAAAAGTATAGCATGTTTCAATTGTGCCCCCGGCCAGAATTGAACTGACATCTCCGCCTTAGGACGGCATTGTTCTATCCGTTGAACTACGGGGGCGCACAGAGGACTATAACACGACCTTTTTTATTTTACCGCCAACAGATCTCTCAGTACTTTCTCATCAAACCCCACGACGATATTTTCATTGTCCACCACGATTACAGGCACGCCGAATTGGCCGCTTTTTTCCACCATTTCTTCTTTTTTGGCGTTGTCGGAAGCTACATTGTATTCCGTGTAAGCGAGCTGATTTCTTTTAAAAA
>JAUSGU010000077.1 GCA_030648825.1 bacterium | reverse complement strand
CGTGTGGGACGATGTTGGAACTTGTTTTTATCCAGGTAAGGTTATAGCATTTAAAAAAGAAACTTATGAAAATAATCCTATCAACTCGAAATCCAAGTAAAGCAGAGCAAATCAAGGTACTTTTCCAAAGTGTTTCTTTTGTTATCATTACTCTCACGGAAGCAGGAATTAAAGGTGAAGCTGTGGAAGATGGCTCCACGTTGGAAGAAAATGCACTTAAAAAGGCATGGTTCGCGCAGAAACAATCAAAAGGAACGGCTTGGACAATGGCTGATGATACAGGTCTTTTTATCGATGCACTTGATGGAAAACCAGGAATAAAAGCTGCTCGTTGGGCTGGTGACACTGCAACAACAGAGGAAATCACCCGACATACCCTAAAATCACTTGAAGGCAAAGATAATCGAAATGCAACATTTGAAACTTATGTTGCTGTCATCTCTCCTGATGGTAAAGAGTATGTATTTAGTGGCAAGTGTCCAGGGAAATTGCTCGACGCACCACGAGTTCCTCCTCAACCAAAAATGCCATATAGTCCGATATTTGTTCCTGACGGTTCAAATCTTGTCTGGGCAGAAATGACTATAGATGAAGAGAACGCTATATCTCATCGTGGTAAAGCATTTCGACAGGCTCGCGAGTTTTTGGAAAAAGTAATTTAATCTATCTAAAGTCACACACTTACAATGTGTGACTTTTCATTTGTTGGGTATTTGAGACGATGTTGGAACCTATTCTAGACCAAATATCTTGGAAAAACTCGGTAATTGTGATATGAAGTATGGAAAGGAGACTGCATGAACTTCAAAATTTGTCCGCCGAAGTGTCTTAGGACAACGTGGCAGGTAGCTAATACTGAGCACCAATGCTGGCGTTGTCCTCATCCCATCGATCCTGGAGAATACTATAAGCGCGAGATATGGTTGACCATTCACCCTGATCTTGAACCTACCCCACGAGTGATAGCTATCTATAAAGAGCACGAAAGGTGTCCGGGAGATCGTTATGAGGACATGGAGGAAGAGGATCACGAACGCTATTTGAAAGAAGAGTCTGAAAAGCAAGAATCAGATGGTCTTCAAACAGCTGCATAGACCTGACCGTTTTTCGGTCGGGTCTATTTTTTGGTTGCCGGACTTGGAATCGAACCAAAATTTTCGCTTTCAGAGAGCGACGTCCTGCCTTTAGACGATCCGGCAATATTTGACCATCTTTTAACCCACGTTTACTTCCAAAAAGTATCATATTTTTCCCAAAAAACAAAGAAATCAAATAGCATGGTACGAGATATAAAAGTAATAATTTTTGATTTCATACGGCATTTATCTAGACTGATCGAATTTATTATTGATTTAATGTTTTACTATGCTTACAACAATTGCAGTCGTTCTCGTTGTCCTGTGGATTTTTGGTCTCGTGACCTCATACACAATCAGTGGTTTTATCCACGTCTTGCTCGTCATAGCGGTCATATTGTTTCTCTTGAGAATCATTCAGGGCAAGAATCCTATTCAGTAAATAAGATGTGCGAGGCTATTCATTTTCTTGCAATTTTATCCTAGATGTGCTATAATGGCTGGGTTAATAAATTCTCCTCTTTATTAGGAGAAACGTGCTCTGAATCCAGCGTCATATTATGTGGCTCGCGACTCGGGTCACACAATAATATGACACCAATCAAACATCCGGAAACGGCTTCCAAAGAGGTCGTAACATTTAAAAGTTTAGGCATAAGCGAAAAACTGCTCGCCGTATTGACGCGTGATGGTTTTATCGTGCCTACACCCATCCAAGAAAAAGTTATTCCCATCGGCTTACAGGGTAAAGACATCATAGGTATCGCTCAAACCGGTACGGGCAAGACTTTGGCTTTCGGTATTCCCATGATAGAGAGACTCTCCATAAATAAAGCCGGCCGAGGGCTAGTTCTCTTGCCTACTCGTGAGCTCGCTTTGCAGGTAGAGGAAACCATCCGCAAAGTCGGTTATGTCCAGGGTATCACCACTGCCGTTCTCATAGGTGGAGATTCTATGTATAGACAAGTGCGTGATTTGCGTAACGGTCCAAATATCGTCATAGCCACGCCGGGGCGTCTGATTGATCACTTGAAACAGGGAAATATAAAACTTGATCGTGTATCCGTCCTCGTTTTGGACGAAGCTGATCATATGTTTGATATAGGTTTTGCTCCGCAAATTCGCGAGATTATCAAAAAAATTTCAAAAGAACGCCAAACTTTGCTTTTTTCGGCCACCATGCCGAGCGAAATTGCCAAACTGGCTATGGAACACATGCAATTGCCTCTGCGTATTGAAACAGCCCCTTCCGGAACTTCCGCTGAAAAAGTAGATCAAGAAATCATCATTGTTGAACGCAAATCTAAATTTAATTTACTTGTAAAAGTAATAGGCGAATCGGGGAAGGGCGTGCCGGTTTTGGTTTTTACCCGTACAAAACACGGAGCCAAAAATATCGCCGGTGATCTGCGAAATATTGATATCACCGCCGCCGAAATTCATTCAAACAGAACTCTAGGCCAGAGACGGGAAGCGTTGGATGGTTTCAAAAAGCATAAATATCAAGTACTCGTCGCTACAGACATCGCGGCGCGTGGTATAGATGTGAAAGATATTGGCCTCGTTGTAAACTATGATCTACCTGAACAATCCGAAGACTATGTCCATCGCATAGGTCGCACGGCTCGCGCAGGCAAAGCCGGTAAAGCGATTTCTTTTGCCACACCAGACCAAAAACGCGACATCATAGACATAGAACGTCTCATAAAAAAGCAGATTACCGTAAAGAGTCATGAAGGCGCGACTATATCGGCTTATGCTAGTTCGGCGCCTAGACCGTATTATGGACGTGGCAGAGGTGGAACAGGTTCATATAACGGTTACAACAGTGGGTCACGCAAAAGTTTCGCTCCAGCCGGCGCTTTCAGAGTTCACACCAATCAGCCTTTCAAAGGTGGCGCTCCGAAACGCAGTTTCAATTCAAAATATCCACGACCGCTCAAAACCGATCCGTCAAAAAGCGCGGGAATCGGTACTGGCTATAAACGCGTGTTCAGAAAAGGGGTAAGATAAAATTCAAAATCATAAAAGAGATTCTAAAAAAGTTTGTGCGATAATATACCCCTATGAAATATCGCATATTCACCACATCGGAAAAGGCTTGGGTCCCAATGCTGGAGGATATAAAAAAAGCCCGAGAGAGTATATATTTTGAGATGTATATTCTCTACGATGATTTGGCGGGCAGTCAGTTTTTTCGCGAGCTTTCCCTAGCGGCGGAGAGGGGGGTGAGAGTGGTGATTATTTTAGATATCGTCGGCAGTTATGATATTTTGAGCAATGCGGTTGGCCGGCTGAAAGCATCGGGCGCGGAAGTGTTTTTTTCCAGTTTTCTCTTCAGACGATCGCATCGAAAAATTCTCATTATTGATGAAACTGTGGCTTTCATAGGCGGAGTGAATGTAGGCAAAAAATATGCCCTCTGGAATGATTTGCAAATCAGAGTTACAGGTCAGGTGGTTCTGACGATTCTTCAATCATTTATCAAAATGTATGAGCAGTGTGGTGGTCGTGACCAATTATCCCATAACAAATTACGTCATGGAGTTCTCAAAAAAACAAAGCTCTGGTTTCTGGCCCACGGTATAGGCAAGCGACAACATATTTTTCGGAAATATTATGAAGAACGTTTGAATAATGCCAAAAAATCTATCGTTTTTGTCACGCCCTATCTGTTTCCTCCGCGCTGGTTTATTGCCTCTATTCACCAAGCTCTCATTCGTGGTGTGGATGTGGAAATACTCTTGCCGGGATCCACTGATCTCTGGATTGTGAACGGAATAAATCGCTCTTTTGCTCTGTGTCTCACCAATCTCGGCGCAAAAATCTATTTCACCTCGGGCATGAATCATGCCAAAACCATGGTCGTAGACCGGCGCGAAGGCATCATCGGTTCACAAAATCTGGATTTGATTTCATTTAATTGGAATATAGAAGCGGGCGTGTTTTTCAATGAACCAGATATGGTCCGCGATTTATTGGTTATCATAGAAGATTGGAAAGGTTCCGCCAAACTATTCAACTCAAAAATTTACGGCATTTTCTTCCTCTGGTATGACATTCCCATGGCCTTTTTCCTACGCCTCTTCGGTTTTTTGCCGTTGGAGTAGGGAATAATGAAGAAATATCGCGAAGTTTTAGAATTTTTTCTCTACCGCATGCGTTCCCGCCACCCAGCCTGTGGTCCAACATAATTGGAGACTGTAACCACCCGATGGTCTCTCTATATCCAACACATCACCTATGAGATAGAGATTGGAAATGAGACGTGATTGCATGGTTCGAAAATCAATTTCTTCCAGTTTTACTCCACCGGATGCGACAATGGCTTTTTCTTTGCCGAGGAATCCTGTTGGCGTCATGCGCATGTCTTTCAGGAGTTTTCCGAGAACGAGCCTCTCTGCGCGTGTGACGAGGTTGATTTCTTTTTCCGGATCCAGTTTTGTGAGAGTGATAATGGTGGAAACCATGGCCGGCGTGACTAGGTCGCGGAGGGCATTTTTGAGCTTTTTATTCTGATTAGTTTTGAATATCTCTTGGATTTTTTGGTCCAGTTTTGCCGGATCATAGTCGGGCATAATGTCTAGGGATAATTCTATTTTGTCGTCTGATTCGGCATATTGCATAGCTTCACGGACATCTCCGGAAAAGTTTATAACAAGAGGTCCAGAGAGTCCGAAATGGGCGAATACCATACGACCTATGCTCGACGCTGTGCGTTTATCGTTTTCGTAGAGTGATAGCTTGGCATTTTGATTTGAAACGCCCGATAAATCCCGGACCCACTTTTCCGCTATTTTTATAGGTACCATAGCGACATCTGGTGGAACAATAGTGTGTCCAGCTAGAGCGAGCCATGGAAAAGCCGCACCTGTTGAACCTGTTTCAGGGTGTGATGTGCCACCTGTGGCGAGGATATATGAATCAGCAACGATGCTCTGTGTTCCCAGACCGGCAATATTGAGACCAACAATTTTACTGAGACGGATATGGAAACTTCTAGCCGTTATTCCCAGAGCGATTTCAACTTTACCATTTTTCATATAATTCACGAGCACGTCATAGACGGAACGCGCCGTATTTGAAACAGGAAATATTCGGCCTTCGTTTTCCACTTTGGTTTCCATACCGTGCGAGTGAAAAAAATCCAGAGACTCTCTCACCGCATGTTGAGCGAATGCGGAGAAGAGAAATTTCCCTTTATTTTTCAGTTTTGCCGAGAGAGCGCGGACATCGAGCGTATCGTTTGTCACATTACATCTACCACCGCCGGTTATGAGCAATTTTTTGCCGAGACTGGCGTTTTTTTCTATCAGTATGACGGATGCGCCTAATTCAGCGGCGCGTCCAGCCGCCATCATGCCTGCCGGCCCGCCACCTATAATCGCCACGTCATATTTGAGTCTTTTCACGGTTTGGGACATGAGAAGAAGATTATCATAAAGGATTGCCAAAACAAAGAAAAAGTTATTAAATTTTCTTTAGAATTTCTTTATCTCGGTTTTGTTACCATCGGTGTATGAATTAAGTCAATTCATTTATATAAAATATGAAAATCAGAGACCTGCCAAAAATAGAATTACCGAGAGAAAAGCTCAAAAAATACGGCGCAAAAAAATTGGCCGATTATGAGCTCTTGGCGTTGATCCTCGGTTCGGGAGTGAGAGGCGTCAATGTTTTGAATCTTTCGGAAAAAGTTTTGAAAATAATTACCGATAAAAAGAGAGATCAAATCACATTTGACGATCTACTCAAATGTCGCGGTCTAGGCGAGGTAAAAACGGCTCAAGTCATGGCGGTTCTGGAACTTTCTTTTCGTTTATTTTCAAACACCAAACGAGGAGTAATCACTCCCGAGGATGTATGGAAACTGTCAGTTGATTTTCGGGCGGGAAAACGCGAGCACGTCGTCGCATTTTATTTAGATACCCAGCATTGCATTATAGAGAGACAAATAATTTCCATAGGCACATTGAGTACCAGCCTCGTTCACCCGCGCGAAGTGTTTGAACCGGCCGTAGTTTTGCATGCCGCTTCCGTCATCGTGGCTCACAATCATCCATCGGGCAATGTAGAACCTTCGTTAGAGGACAGGGAAGTGACGAGCCGTCTGGTTGAATCTGGCCGTATTCTCGGCATCGAACTAGTTGATCATGTGATTGTTTCAAAAACAGAGTGGATGAGTTTTAAAGATAAAAAGTTGCTATAAAAAATAGTGTACGTTATAATGTACATGCTATGATTAATATAAAAAGAATAATTTCAATAACTGAGGCTCGTAGACGTATTTTTGATATTGCTGAAGAGGTGCAAACACCTAAAAAAACCTATATGTTGACCGCTGGTGGTAAACCAAAAGCCGTCATTATGTCCGCTAAAGAGTACCAATCATTGGTAGAGACCATAGAAGTCGAAAAGATTTTTCCTGATCTCAATCAAGATATCGTAGAAACGAAGGCCGCTCTCAAAAGTGGCGAATATAAAAAATGGCCGACTCTCAACAACCTAAAGAGAGATTGGGGAATGGCTGTAAAGTTTGCCGAAACACCAAATAAAAAATATGGCGTATATTCTTCACATAAAGCCAAAGGCAAGAAAAAATCTCGATAGAATACCCGAGCAAGATCACGTTAAAATCATGGCGACATTAGACCTGATAGCTCGAGAGCCTTTTTCTTCTGGTAAAAAGCTATCTGGAAAGAAAAAGGGCCAATATTCAACACGGGCGTGGCCGTACAGAATTATTTATATGATTGAAAAGACCCTGCTTATCATTATCGTGATAGATATAGATCATCGCGCGAGCGTTTATAGTGGTAGTTAAACATATATTATCCAAGTGGTTGAGTTATCCCCACCCCCCCCCTCTTGCAGGTGAACTCTAGTT
>JAUSGU010000069.1 GCA_030648825.1 bacterium | reverse complement strand
CCAAAAAAGGAAACGACAAAAATCATCCACGAGAGAATAATGTCGGTAGCCCAAGCGATAGGCAGAGCGATATAATCAGAAAAAAAGCCGAAAAAACCCGTCATAAAACCTCCAAACATAGACCATGGCACGAGAGGCAAGACGATCAGATTTGTAATGAGAGATATGATGGATACTTCACCCCTTTTATAGAGCATAAAAGGCAAAATAAATATCTGTGTGGACATAGTCGCCGAAACTATTTGACGAATTTGAAATTTTTCTGTGACCCACGACAGTTTTTCCATAATAATCGGTGAGATATATACCAAAGCCAGAGTGGATAAAAAACTCAACTGAAAGCCTATATCAAAAACTAAAATGCGCGGATTTTGGAGGAGCATTAGCAAACCGGCAACAATCAGAGCTCGAGACACATTGTAATCTCTGCCCGTTCTGCGAGACATGATGACGATCAGAGCCATGATGCTGGCGCGCACGGTCGTAGCGGACGCGCCTGTCATCAAAGCGAACAAAACAATAGAGAAAGCGCCCAGAGAATGGGCAATAACGCGCGGGAGAAATGAAAATATATTCATGAGACTCTCCGCCACAATCGTAACGTTTGAACCGGATAGAACGAGTATATGAGTGAGCCCCGAACGCCTGAAATCTTCGCGTAAATTCGGAGGTAAGGCGCCTTTTTCGCCTAGGAGAATGCCGGCAACCAGAGATGAATGAGGCTCGGGCATTAGACGTTCTATATTGTCCATAAAGGCTCTTTTTATTTTTATGAGAAATGAAATTATAGAATTTCCACGATTTTCTCCGAGTTTTGAGATAAACGGACGATTGATAATGTACCTCACGCCGTCTTTTGAGAGATATGCGACATAATCAAACTCCGGGCCACCTGGATAACTTTCAAAGTTTTCCGGAAATTTCATAGTACCGACAATTTTTAATGCTTCACCATATTCATATCTCGGATAGAGAGCAGTAGAAACGATTATTTTGTCCGTTGAATCATCTGGTTTAAAGAAAAATCTCTGTGTCATGTCTTTTTCTTCCGGTTCTCCACTCACAAAACCTGTCAGGGTAATTTTTTGCCCGAGATGTAGATCGAGAGGATGAAAATCAGTCTTTGAAATTTCTAATCTATACACGCCTAAGCAAAAGAAAACAAGACAGATAAAATATAAAGTTGATCGGCCACGTTTCACTGGCAAAACCGACAAACAAGCCATCGCTATGAGTACAATAAAAACAAAAGTCGCGCCTATATGAACAAAAGAAGCGACAAAAATTCCCGCAAAGAATGATAAAAAGACTCCATAAAAAACATGATTACCCATTCCCCAACCTTACATGACGGAGATAAAGAAAATCTAAAGAAAAAATAAAGAAAATCGAGTGTTTTCGCAAATCGGCCAGTTAAAATAATTTAATGGGATATTTTTCTCTGGCTCCAGAATACAAATGCACATCTTCTCTATCAGCAAACCGAGTGGCAATTTCATCGCATCTCTCGTTTCCATAATGTCCGGTATGTCCAGCCACATATTTCCATTCAACCGTCAAACCAGCCTTCGCATTTGCCAGTTTTTCCCATAGGTCTCTGTTTAAAACTGCTTTTCTACCGGCTGTTTTCCAGCCTTTTGTCTGCCATCCGACAATCCATTCCGTAATTCCCATAATGACATATTTGGAATCGGAAAAGAGCTCAATTTTTCCGTCAGTATCGACATTTTTTCTCCCACGGACGTATTCCAGAGCGTTTATAGCCGCCACGAGCTCCATTCTGTTGTTTGTCGTACGATCTTCTCTGCCCCCGAGCTCTATAACTTCTCTCTCTGTGGAAATAATCGTCCCCCATCCTCCAGGTCCAGGATTTCCGCGCGATGATCCGTCCGTAAAAATTCGTATTGGCATAAATCAGAGTATATCAACAATCCTCAAACGCAGTTCAGGATAATTCTTGAAAGTTGACTTCTCCAGATGGGCAACAAAATCCATCGTTGATAACGGCACAACGCACGTCGGTAGAGATTCTTTTGACAAAAAGAACTGAATTGCCGATATTTTCCTCTCTGCGAGATCACGAAAAATGATTTCCGTATGATTGCCGTCTTTGCCAAAACTTTTTATCGAGTCTATACGCGCGCGCCGGATGAGAAAGAGCGGTTTTGGATTACCGACGCCAAAAGGTGAGAGCTTTTCAATATCATTATATAAATCCCATGAAACGTCTTCCAGAGATATGTGAGCATCAACATAATTTTTTGCTGTTTTTACATCACCGATTTCAACACTGAGCCTCTCGGCGGCATCTTCTAGCGATCCGGCCAGAGAATGTATGTTGTCATTTGATACTTCAAATCCGCCGGAAGCCCCATGTCCGCCAAAAACCGAAAACGATGTCGGCGTTTTCTGCATTATGGATAAAACACTCGTTGTGATGTTTCCGTTTTCCGCGCGACCGGACCTGCACGAACCTTTTATAATTCCCCCGCCATCCCTGCCCCACAGAAATGCCGGTTTGCCGTATTGTTCCGCCAAATTATTGGCCACCAAGCCCAAAAGCGATGGTCGCCATGCCGGATTTCCCAAAACGATAACCTTTTTGCTTCCGATATCCCTCTCGGAAAGTATTTTTTTCACTTCTTTTACCAAGCTGGCAACAGTTCCTTTGCGCTCGTTATTGACATGCTCCAGAGCATCGGCATAAGCGCCCGCCAGAGCGACATCGTCGGTGGATAGAAGATTGAAAGCAATATCCGGGGAACCCATGCGTGACGCAGCGTTTATGCGCGGGGTAATTGTAAAACCTATATCATCCTCGTTCAGATGTTCGCGTTTGACACGCAGTTTTTGAAATAATTGTGCGAGGCCGGGACGCGGAGTTTTTTTTAAAACTTTCAGTCCATAGTAAGCAAACACTCTATTTTCTCCAATGAGAGGAACCATATCGGACAGAGTAGCTATACCGACCAAATCCAAAAGCCATTTTTCCCAACCGACCGGCACACCGAATTCTGCGCCGTATTTTTTGAGAAAGGCTTGCACGAATTTGAATATGACACCCGAGCCACAGAGCATTTTTTCCGGATATTTGCAATCTTTCAGTTTTGGATTGAGAATGGCGAATGCAGATGGAATTTTATCCGACAATTCGTGATGATCCGTGATGATGACATCAATGCCGAGTGAATTGGCATAGTCCACTTCACCAATATTACCCGCCCCGCAATCTATAGTTATGACGAGTTTTGCTTCTTTTGCTTTGAATTCATCAAAAGCGTCGTGATTTAATCCGAATCCTTCGTTGTGTCTGTGGGGAATATAGTTTTCAAAATTGGTAACGCCCAATTTTTTAAAAGTATCGTATAAAACGACTGCTCCCGGAATACCATCTGCATCATAATCGCTGTATATGATTATTTTTTCATTATTTTTTATCGCTTTGTGCACTCTCTCAACAGCCTTGTTCATATCGCGCATGAGAAACGGATCGTGACTACCGAGTTCATAATCGGGAGAAATAAAAACGCTAGCGTCTCTCGCTGTCACAATTCCCCTATTCATCAATAAATTAGAAAACATATCGGAAAAAACCCCGAATTCAGCAGGTTTTTCCGCAACATTTTCTCGGAGATTATACTTCATGGAGATATTCTATCACGCATAAATATGCTATTTTT
>JAUSGU010000075.1 GCA_030648825.1 bacterium | reverse complement strand
AAGACGAAACTGAAATTCTTGCACGTCTTTTTTGGAACGTTTACCTCGAATAAATTCTTTCCACGCGGAGAGCAGGTTTTCTACGGAAATGATATCGTTATATGTATGACAAAATTTAATTCGGCCCGAACCTATGAAGCGCCCCCCCCCACAGCAATTTTCAACCCAAGCTCTTGCCTGTTCTCGAAAAAGTTAAGTTGTCCTACAAACTCTGGCATGAATACATTGTAACTTTTTCAAAAACTTCGCGATATACTCTCGGCGAAACAATAGACAAATATTTTTTACAGACGATTGAAAACATACTTATCGCCAGTTTCTTGCAAATACGAGAAAAACAACCGTTTATAAAGAAAGCGATTGTTTCCCTAGACGCTCTTAAATTCTTTCTATTTATGGCATGGGAAACAGAAACTATTGATGACAAAAAATATATCGCTCTGTCCGAGCCTCTCTCATTGGCAGGGAAAATGCTTGGCGGTTGGTATGGGCAAATCGTAAAACAAAACTCCCCCGAATCTGCCAATGGGCGAACGGGAGAGAAATAAAGAGACTGACGGGAGGGACCAAGCAAACGCACTATTGTCATTCCAGTTGTTGTCAGGATTAGCCCAATTCGTGTTGAGCCAACTGCCATCGTCATTACGATTGGCATTGAGGAAGTGCGGGTTACCGTTGACCTCGAATGTGCGAAAAGCCTTCTGTAACACCATCCTTTGAATACTCTCGGGATTGAATCGAATTCAGCATCGTAATGCTCTAGCTTTTCGCACCAAGTATCTTCATTTTTTGAAGTGTCTGCATGAACCCTCCGTTCGAAACCCAAAAACTATTTAAGGTCGCGAACGCTCTCAGCTCATGGATACTGGATTCGGCAGCAGGAAACTTAGGATAAATCCAATAGTCTCTCACATACTCGCCTACTACCATAAATAATATTATCATAAATATAAAACGGCCTCGACTTTCGTCGAGGCCGTGAAGAACTAAGTTCTAAGGATCAGAGGGCTAGTGCCCAAGAGCCCAAAGAACTAAGTACTAACTTGCGGGAGGGACCAAGCAAACGCACTACTGCCACGCCAGCCGTAGCCAGGATCAGCCCAAGTCGCGCCGAGCCAACTGCCATCGTCATGACGAGCGGCAACGAGGAAGTGCGGGTCACCGCCGACCTCGATGGGTTCGTGAATTCCAACGATCCAGTAGAAACCCATGGCTTCGAGCTCCTTATCCGAGAAGTTTTCCCGAAGGATGCAGATCGCTTCCGGATTGAGCTCGTCCCAACCCCGTTTTTTGCCTTCGGCCCGAATGGTACGCGTGATGCGTTCCGAGTCGGAGAAGGTTTTGCCAGAGAGAATGGCGAGCTTGTGGACGACACCTGTGGTCGGCTTGAAATCTTTCGACTTCAGTAGACCCTCGGCGTATTCGCTCACACGCAAATCCTTTTTCTTCAGGCGTTTGATCCACTGCGGACCAGTGATGCCTTCGGATGCGGGAAGCGTGACGTAAATCACACCCTCGCGGACTTCCCATTTGGCAGTCGTGGTCACCGTCTCGAATGGATTTTCGCCACGGAGGAACTTTTTGAGCCCTTCGAGAGTTTCGTTGGCTTTTTCGCCAGCAAGCTTCTCGTTGAGGTCATTCAGTACTCCGCGAACATCTGAGAACATGATTGTGCTCATATTTTCCTTTTTTCTGTAGTTTGCATGTCAGGGTCTCATAACAATGAGATTACCCGAGATGCGCGCCGGTATGTTGATGTTACGGCGTTCTTTCAAAGTTCTGGCAAATAGCTATTTTGGCCAAAGCCCTCAAAGAACGCCGTAATCTCGCAAGTTTTTCAATGTTCTGTACTACCTACTAGTATACACCTGTATAGGACTCTTGTCAAGGGCTTCCGTTTGGCTATATAGGGCCATTATTTTTGTGGCTATTTTATATTATTCAATCGTTTCAGCTCTGCAATCCCCTCTTCAATCGTAACCTCCGGCTCCCAACCGAGCAGTTTTCTGGCTTTTGAAATGTCGGCCAATGTATCGTGAGGTTCCACGCGCGGGGCGATGTGGATAATTTTGCCGTCTCTACCAGCGATCATTTTTGCCAGATTCAAAATAGAAATATTCTTGCCATTACCTATGTTTATAATTTCACCATTCCCCACTTTTTTGCTCTCCATGGCGAGAATATTTGCCTGCGTCACATCTGTGACATATACGCAGTCGCGAGTTTGACTGCCATCTCCAGTAACTGTCAGGGGCCTACCCTCTTTTTGCGCTATTAGAAATTTTCCTATGGCCATGGCATAAGGACCGTTGGGATCAAAATTCGGACCGAAAATATTAAAGTAACGCAGACAGACAGTTTCAATTCCATAGTGCAAGGCATATTGTTTGGCCAATAACTCTCCGTAAAATTTATGGGCGGCATAAGGACTCATTGGATTTGGTTTCATATCTTCACGTAGAGGCATCACCGTCTGATCACCGTAGGCGGAACTAGAAGCAGAATAAACGATTCGTCTGACTTTCGCTTTTCGCGACGCTTCAAAAACATTTAGGAGACCATTTACATTTACACTATGAGATTCCAGAGGATTATCTATGGAAAATTGCACTCTGGGCAGAGCGGCCAAATGGAAAACACAATGAATATCACTTGTATCACCCCCGCCGCCGATTTTTTTGAACACATCTTCCAAGGTTTTGGCATCGCGGATATCCACCTCATGCAAAATAGCTCCTTTCGGTACATGCTCTCTCTTTCCGGAAATTAAATTATCTATGACATGCACTGCGTACCCTCCTCTCAAAAGCGATGGCACGAGAGTGGAGCCCAAAAAACCGGCGCCACCAGTGACAATTACTTTTTTATTCGCGGTTTTTTTATTTTTTTTATTTATTGTTTTTATATTTTTATTCATTGTCTTTTTTGATTATACTCCTCGTCTAGAAACAATTTCCCGAATGGTTTTTAGGGCGATGTTCAAATCGAGGAGCAATGAGCGATTTTTGATGTAAAACAGATCATAAGAGAGTTTCATCTTTGTATCTTCGTTTGAAGCTTCAAATTTTGGTGGAGTCTGGTGATACAGTTGCGCCCAGCCGGAGAGTCCCGGTTTTATGAGATGACGTATGCCGTAAAAAGGAATTTCCCGCTCATATATGGCTACAAATTGAGGTAATTCTGGACGCGGACCTATGAGAGAGAGATCCCCTCTCACAACATTCCAGAGTTGAGGCAATTCGTCTATGCGTGTCTTTCTCATAAAAGAGCCGACACGGGTTATGGATTGACCGTTAGCTCCACCGTTTTTGTCGCCGGAGAGAGTGGTTGTGGTGGTCATGCTTCTGAATTTTCTGATGTGAATAGGTTTATTGTTTTCACCAATTCTCGCCTGAAGAATGAAAACCTGACCGCCGTCTTCCAATTTGATTGCCAGAGCGACAAAAGGATAAAAAACGAGAGAAATAATTCCCAAAATGAGGGCGATAGTGATATCCATGAAACGCTTCAAAGCGTCATAGACCATTTTCGGTGAAGTGGAAATGTTTTCCAAAAACCAATTATGTTTTATGAGAGAGAGTGGCACTCTGTCAAAAACTGCTTCGTATAATTCGTCTATATCTATGAAACGCAAACGCCGAAAGATGAGGTTATACAGATTTGGGAGGATTGAACGGATCTTGTCGTTATGAAAATCCATAGCCACGATGGAAGCCCCGCTCTCTTCTATACTCTGGAGAACATTGTTTTGGTGTGCATTTTCCAAATCAATCACCGAGACGATATTTATATTGTATCTCTGGTTGCTTTCTATTTCTCGGCGCAGTTCATTCACTTCTCCGCCACCGCCCACAAGAATCAGTTTTTCGCGCGCCTTTGTCGCAAAGAAAAAATAACCGTAAACTCGCCACCAAATTATGAGCAGGAGCGATATGACCAGATAGACAAAAAGGGTCGTTTTCGGACTGATACCAAACCATGGGACGAAATAAAAGAAAATAACGGCAATGACGGAATTGACAACCTGACCTTGAAAGAGATATGTCGGCAGTTTTGATTTCAAAATGGCACTCTGTTTGTCATAGAGACCGGTGATGAAAAAAACCAGAATCCAAACGACAAAGAGCAGAGAAAAAGGCGCCAAGTGGGCAAAAAATATTTCCTTGTCCGGAGACTGACCATAACGCAAAAATAGGGCCAGCCACAGAGAAACGACAAAAAAGAGGGCATCGCCCAAGAGTAGGAGCCACGGAGCTCGTTTATTGAAAATTGTCATATACAATCGTTAATACTACACGAGAGTGGCAAGGTTTCAAGTAAAGGTAAGAGTAAAACGTGGGAGGGGACGAATAATCAAAACTGTTTGAAAATTATTCCAAAAAAGACTATAATTAGAGCCATTATATGAACGAAAATAAAAAACCTGTCAAAAAAATCCTCTATGTCATAACAAAGAGCAATTGGGGGGGAGCGCAGAGATATGTCTATGATCTCGCCGTCAATCTCCCGCAGGAACAATCCGGCCATCCGGAAGAACAATATGAGAGTGTCGTGGTTTTCGGTGGCACGGGACCTCTGGCTCTGAAATTGGCCGAGAGAGGCGTTCGGACTGTTTCCATACCCAATATCGGCAGGGACGTGAGCGTATTCGGCGACATTTTTGGTTTTTTCAAACTGCTCTCTCTCTTTAAAAAAGAAAAACCAGATGTGGTCCATGTGAATAGTTCAAAAGTCGGCGGTCTCGGTGCTCTGGCCGCTCGTCTGGCGAGAGTGCCACGCATCGTTTTCACCTGTCACGGCTGGCCGTTTAATGAAAATAGAAACTTCCTCTCTCTGTCGGTCATAAAATTTCTATCTTGGCTCACCGTCATGCTCGCTCATGCGACAATCGCCGTCTCTATGCGCGATTTTCATGACGGTAAAAATATGCTGTGGGCAAAAAACAAAATGATTCTCGTTCATAACGGCATCAAAACTCCGGATTTCAAAGAGAGGACGGAAAGTCGCGCTTTTATAGCCGACATGGCAAAAGAGAAGGGTGTCGTAATAGACGAAAATAAAAATAACGACAAAAGCGAAAGCGGAGCGATCGGCGAAAACAGAGGTGATCGCAAAAAAGATTTTCTGATAGGCGCTATAGGCGAGCTCCACAAAAACAAAGCGTATGAATACGCTCTGCAAGCTGTCTATGCATTAAAACAAAAGAATATTCCCGTGAAATTCGTGATTTTGGGCGGAGGTGAAGAGAGAAAAAAACTTGAAAATAAAATCCGTGAATTGGCTCTGGAAAGAAACGTTGCTCTGCTCGGTTTTGTGGGAAACGCGCCGCAATATTTGAAAGCTTTTGATGCTATCGTCCTGTCTTCCATAAAAGAAGGTCTACCCTATGTCGTCATAGAAGCCGGTTTCGCCGGCTTGCCCATCGTGGCCACAAATGTCGGCGGTGTAGGAGAAATCATAGACGATATGAAGTCCGGCATTCTCATTCAAACCAGAAAACCCGACGACATCGCTTCCGCTCTGGAACTGATTTATAAAAATCCCGACAGAGCTCTGTCGTTCGGAGTGAACCTAAAAGAGAAAGTGGAACGAGAATTTTCTCTGGAGAAGATGGTGGAGGAGACGGTGGGGGTGTATGAAGACAGGTAAAGTCTCAGTATGTTTGTACTTTCATTTATTAAATCCCAAAGCTATCCAAATCTCATCTTCGGATATGCCGTATTTTAAGAATTTTTTGAATATTTCCTCATTTGCCTGTTTAAAACAGTTTGGAGTTATAGTTGTAATTAAACCCTTAACATCTTTCGGATCAGGTAATTTTGGGTCTCTGATATTTATGTAATGCGAGCCATGAGTACCTCTCACTACTAAAAGATTCTTTTTCTCAGCAACCTTGATCCAATCTTTTTGGCCTATATTATTTA
>JAUSGU010000073.1 GCA_030648825.1 bacterium | reverse complement strand
TCGAGTTTTTCATATATTTCCGCCAGATATGCGGTCTTATGATTTTTTTTATATTTTGCCAGATCCATCGTGCAAAAGAATAGAAGTTATACCTTCGAAATCTTTGCTTTTTTTGCCTTTGTGGTGGCGGCGCGGGCTTTGAATTTCTCTACACGGCCTGCTGTGTCAATGATAGTTTCACTACCGGTATAGAAAGGATGAGAAGCTGAGGAGATTTCAATATGATAGAGAGGATATTCCTTGCCATCAGTCCATTTGCCGTTTTCTTTGGTTGTAACAACGGAATTAATCAAAAAGCGAGCTTTGCTGGAATTATCCAGAAATATGACTGGTCTATAGTTTTTCGGATGAATTTCTTTTTTCATGAGATTTATAATATATCCGAAAAGCGCAAAAAAAGCAACCTTGGATATTTAAAAGTGGAAGGAAGATGACATATGTTTCTCGGAAACGAACGAAAAATTTCTTGCTAGAAATTTTCCTAAGCTCGATCGCCGTCGTGATCTCGGTTTCGTTTCCTCGAAACATATGTCATCTTCCTTCCGTTTTTAGCACCCGCTAGATTTTCCGAGTATGGGATCAATCATGCATTCTTGAATGTTGGCTGTTTTGGCCATGACTTGAGAGCCGTATGAGGCACCTGTGCCGGCACTACATGATTTGCCGGAATAATACCTGCAAGCGGCATTTTTTTCCGCGGAAAATGTTTGGAGACCGGCGCCGAGATCCGACAGATAGAGTGCCGAAGCGAGGATGGCATGTTCCGGATCCCAAGGATTTGCTCTTGAAACGCCGAGAATTTTTTCTATCCGCTGATCAAATATATTCCAAGTTGAAGGGATAAACTGCGCCGGACCCATGGCTCCTCCCCAACCGGTCGGTTTGCCTCGCGAGTATGAAGCGATCCAGCAAGATATTCTGGTAGCCTGTGGGTTAAGTCCGAGATTTCTGGTAATGTCCAAAAAGAGTGGCACATCCCGTGTGGGATTCATCGAACGTTGTTTGAAATCTCCTGTTTTTACGGAAATCCCCGCGCCTGTGGAATAATCCCGCAGATAGCACGAACCGAGATTTTTTCCGAGAGAAGTTTCTTGGGTCAAGATGGCTAGAATGAATGCAGGCCTCACACCTGTTTTAGCAGAAGCGATGTTAGCATATTCCAGAGCCTTGCCGAATTGAATACCATCGGTATCGCGCAGAGCGAATAGAGCGGTGGAAATTTGAGCGATTTTTCTCTCTTTTTCTTCTATTAGTTTGGCGTAGGCCATTTCTTGACCTTTAGTTACTTTCAAAATATCGTTTTTCTCTTTTTTCTTTCTCTGAATCACTCTCTCCGCTGTCAAAATTTCTTCACGAGCGTTTGTTTCTTGATTTTTTTTGTCTTCCAAATCGGTTTTTTCGATCTCGGTTTCTTGTTTGAAATTTTTGACGTCTGTAATAGAGATATTCAGAGCCT
Source organism: bacterium (assembly GCA_030648825.1). GTDB lineage: Bacteria > Patescibacteriota > Minisyncoccia > Phycocordibacterales > UBA6065 > UBA6065. The sequence continues at coordinate 4,367 of JAUSGU010000073.1, read as the reverse complement.
CTTTCACAGTTTCAATAGAATCAACTTCTTTGAAAAATTCCGAAAAACTGTTATGACCAAAGAGAATGATGGGTAGAGACACGGCATCCGATTCTCGAGTATGACGCAAGAGATTAGCCATAGATTGGAAACTACGGTCAAGTTTTGTCTCCAAATCACTGATGGTATTCTGTTTTACGCCTATGTCTTTTGTCAGTTTGGTTATGGCAATCGTCTTTAAATTTATTTTAGCTTGCGCCTCTCTGATTTGCGCGTCTATGAGAGCGATATCACGTTGAAGTGACGCTTTTTGACTCTTTATTTCATTACTCTGGGTTGTGAGAGTTTGAAGCTCTTTTTGGGCTTGGTCGTAATCTGCCTGAAGTTTGTCTTGATAGGCTTGCGTGGAACCCGAAGATTGAGCGTAAACAAAAAACGGCGCAAAGCTGGTAAAAAACAAAAAGATTAAAATGGGACGATACATAATTGTATTATAGCAAAAACAGCAGGTGCGAGTCCTCGTCACTCGGGGCGGGACCCACGCCTAAGGGCGCTCCCTTCCCCTCGTGACTCAAACTCGCACCTGCTGTTTTTGTTTTATTTCTTGTCTTTCTTTTCGGCTTTTTCGGTTTTTGGAGTTTCGGCTGTTTCTCCCACACCTGTCTCGCCTTCTTTAGCCTCTTTACCCTTCTTTTCAACTTCTATAGCCGATAGATCAACCGGAGCTACCACCTCTTCTATTTCTTCTTTTGGTTCTGAAACGGAAGCTATAATATCGTCACCGCCGATTGCAAGTTCCACACCATGGGGCAATTTAATGTCTTTCGCGGAAATGACAGATTTAAAATCAATCAGTTTTGAAATATCCACTTCAACTCTATGAGGCAAGTCTTTAGGATATGCTTCTATTTCTATGTCATAGAGCACTTTGACCAGAGTTCCACCGAGCTCTTTTATGGCCGGAGCGATACCGACAAACTCCAGAGGCACATCAACTTTGATTTTTTTGCCCTTTTCAAAGACGTAAAAATCGGCATGGAGGGGTTTACCAGTTACCGGGTGGAGATCCATATCGTGAATGAGTGATTCAACTTCTATATCAGGACCGGAGAGTATAACTACAGTTGATTCACCGGCTTTCTTGTAGGTTTTGGCGAAATCCAGAGCATTGATGGAAATGGCAGTTGAAGGCTCTCGTTTGCCATAAAAAACTGCAGGAATTCTACCCGTTTTGCGCAAGGCGACGGTATCGGTTTTTTTGTCTCTTTTTTCAACTTTGAGTATTATTGCCATAGGTTTCCTAGTATATATGGATTTTTATTTTTGTAAAGGTAGCGGAAACGGCATTCGAGAAACTCCGCAGGCGCGAGGCTTGGAGACGTCAAGGTCTGTCCTTGACGTCCGAGCGCCGAGGACAGAGCGAGCTCTCCGCAGGAGAGAGCGAAGCGTTTTCGAGAATGCCGTTTCTGCTACTTTATTAAACTGCGAAATAAATAGCCAAAACAAAAAAAATAATGGCTGAAATAATTTGAAGCTTGTTGGCTCCGGCCACATTTCTCGCCAAACCTTTGGATATGAGCCAACCCGCCAGTTTTGGGGTTTTTTCGCTCGCATACCTCCTCGTCATATTATCTTCTTCAAATTCTACTCCCATAATGTTTATCAATTATAAGTTGTATTATATCACGATCTGGCAATATGTTTCATCATATATTCTTTCGTACCACCGACCTTTTTACCAGGATTGAAAATATTTTCTGAATCAAAAACAGCTTTGGTTTGTTTGAATAGAGTGATGATTTCAGGCTTGAACATTTTTGAAAGATACGGCGTTCTGATTATGCCGTCATTGTGTTCGGCTGTGATGGAACCGCCATATGACAGAACCAAATCATAGACCTTGTCCGAAACTTCATCAATGATTTTTATATTTCGTTCGTCCGTCATATCCATGAGAGGAATGATATGAAAATTTCCGTTGCCGGCATGGCCGGCTATAGTATAGAGAAGTTTATAATCATCCAAAATTTTCCTCATCTTCGGCAAAAAATCAGGCATAGCGTGAGGCGGTATGATGACATCATCTACAAAAGGCGCTGTTCGTTTTCCCGTCACATGTTTGCGCAATAAATTGAAACTCTCACGTCTAACCGTCCAATATTTTTCTGAATCAAATTCATCTCGCGCCCGACGCATTTTAAAACCATAATGACTAATTTTTTTCTCTAAATTGTCAATTACCTGATTTATTCCCTCTACGGTTTCTCCACTGAATTCCACAAGTAAAACCAACTTCGGCATACCGCCAAAAAGAACCATAAAACCCTCCGGTATAAATCGAAAAACCAGACGTATGAAATTCCATAATTTCATATTGCGAATGAGCCCCGGTAAGAATTTGACTGCCAAACTCATCGTGCTGTCGTCGTATGATTCTAGACTTTCCGGATGAAATTCCAAAATATCGTTTACAATATCGCCCAATCGAGAGATACCTGGCATAAAAATAACAAAAAGTCTGGAAACGGGTTTTATAGGTACGAGACGTATAGTGATTTCGGTCACAATACCGAGAGTTCCCTGTGAACCGACAATGAGTCTCGTGAGATCAAAAATTTTTCCGTCCCAAACATTCCAGAGATAATAACCGGCTGAATTTTTGGAAACTTTCGGTTTGGCCTCCATCAACATCTCTTTATTTTCGGAGACTATATCCCAAATTTTTTTATAGATTCTTCCTTCAAAATCGGCTCCGGCGATTTTTTTATCCAGCTCGGTTTTTAAAATCGGTTTAACTATATATTCATTTCCATCTTCAAAAACAATTTTGAGTGAGTTGATATATCTTTCCATTTGGCCGTAATAGAGAGTTTTTTCTCCCGCTGAATTGTTGCCTACCATACCACCTATAGTGTTCATATTTTTGGAAGCCGTATAGCACGGGAGCATGACACCGAGCTTTTTTGCTTCCGGTTCAAAATCTCTGTAAAAAGTGCCGGGGAGTACGACTGCCTCACTATCACTCAGATTTTTTATGCCATGTATATATCTGGTCGTGTCCAAAATAATAGAATTATTGAGAGGTCCACCAGCCATACATGAACCGGCAGCGCGCGCCGTTATAGAAAGATCGGGATACTTTTTTTTGTTCTCATGGACAAAACGCACGGCAATTTTTATATCTTCAGTGTCTTTCGGGAAAAGCACTACTTTCGGTCTGACTATGAGCAAACCGGCGTCATGAGAAAATTTTTCCAATACGTCGCTCTTATCTTCAATATCCCCTTTGAAATTGTTCGCCAGGTGGTTTTTTAGAGCGGTAATTGAATCCATTTATATTTTGTTAAAAATTTTAAGCTTTTCCGTGACAACTTCTTGCATAGCTGAAACAGAGGGCCTCATAATCTTGTATGGAGCGATTTCATCCAAATTGTCTCCCAATGTTCTCCGCAAAGCGTTGCGAAAAGCCACCCGTAATTCTGTATTCACATGAATAATGACAACACCAGCGTCTATAGCCATCCTGAAGTCCTCGGCAGAATTTCCTGATCCGCCGTGGAGAACGAGAGGGATTTTTACAGCATCACTGATTTCTCTGATTCGCTGTATATTCAAAGCCGGATCTTTGCCTCCCGCGAGCATGCCATGAATATTACCCACCGCCGGCGCCAAGAGATCCACTCCGGTTTCCGTCACGAATTTTTTGGCAAATTCCGGTTTGGTCAAAAATTCCTCACTTATCTTTACTCCAGCCGGAATACTGGAGAGAATTTTTGAAGATTTGCCTATAAATCCCAACTCACCTTCCACCAATATATTTTTATTTTTTTTCTTGGCGTACTCTACACATTTTTTTGTTATCGTCACGTTGTCCTCAAAACTCTGTTCCGTACCGTCATATATGACGGCATCATATCCGGCATCCACTGCTTCACGGACCTTGTCAAATGAATATGTGTGATCAGCATTCAAAAATACAGACTGGCCAGTTTCGCGAACGTAACTTTCCACCAAAGCTTTTACTTGCGAGACACCTATAAAGCTCCTCTCACCTTCCGAAACACCTATAATGACCGGAATGTCACGTCCAGCCAGGCTTCCGAGTTCACGAGCCGCCCTCACAGTCGCCCAAAAACCTTCTATATTGGAAATATTGAAATGTCCTATGGCTATTTTTTTTACCACCGCATCCGTCACATATTCGCGCAAAGTTTTCATCGATTTATTTTACCACAAAACAACAGATACGAAAGGAAAAGTGGATCGATAAAACGAAACCGAGGGCACGACGGTGCCCGAGCTTAGGAAAATTTTTAGCAAAAAATTTTCCGGTCGTTTTAGAGAGACACTTTTCCTTTCACATCTGTTATTTTTATATTTTGCTTTTT
>JAUSGU010000072.1 GCA_030648825.1 bacterium | reverse complement strand
ATGCCCATAGGTGGCAAAAATTTGCGAAAGTGCCCTGAGAGAACAGGGTGCTTTTTTATTGAAAAAATTGAAAAATAAACCTATTTCTGCTATATTTCGAAAGCAGTTTGAAATTTAGTATTTGGAATTTAGGAACCGAAGTGCCGTGTTTGCGCGCATAGATCAGCTCGTATAGCAATCGACTGATACTCGGTAGGTCCTAGGTTCGAATCCTAGTGCGCGCACAAAAAAGCATGGAAAAACGATTTCTTCACCTGTAATAAACAGTTTATAAACAACTTGTCCACTGTTTATAAAAATTCTCTAAAACCGCTAAACAGGGCTGTTTTTTGGCGTTCATTTTGTGTCCATGAAAAGGCTTGACAAAATTGATATAAGGGTGTATACTGTTAGAGTAGTTAGATTGTTCTTTGAAGTATCTCTTCGCCTTGCGATGAGTATGTGCCTTCCGGCCCTTCGGAGATTACTGTTAGAAAACCGTTAGTGGAAAGAATAAAGTCATGAACAAAATCGATAAATGTCATGTTTGCGTAGTCAAATATGTCCCCCGAGTCATTGGAAAGCCGTTACCGGGCGAGGTGGTGTGTGGTCGCGATATTGCGTACTTTGAGTTCGCGAGCGGTCACGACGTTGTCATCGACGATGACAACGAGCCCTGCTTCGGTCCCGGTAAGCACAGTTTCCTCCAGGTGGGTAACGAGATCGTTGCCCAGGTCGAGGAAATCAGGCGGAACCACTTCGTGGTCACTGCCTGGACTCACATCAAGGACTTCAACGCCGCCATCGAAGAGATAAAGCGGGTAAAGGCCGAGGCAGTGAAGCCGAAACCAGCCCCGGCGCTTCCCGTGCCGGTCTTGCAGGCCACGACCATTGTGATTCCGCAAGTCCAAGCGGGAGACAAGGTGGAAGACAAGCCGATAAATCAAACCGGCCCGGACCGGCGGATCAAACGGCCGATCTTCCGTCCGACTCCCAAGACGGTTCCGGTCCAGCAGGCCCAGTCCCCCGACGTGGAGATTTGCCTCGCGGCGGTGGCCAAGCTCGAGAGCTTGCCCCCCGCCGAAACACCCGTCGAGGTCACCGTCGAATGCTCGACGGCGCCGAGAGAAACGACCGAGTCGGTTGCGAAGCAGTAACTTCGCCAACTCTCGGTCAGCAGAGAGCGCAGAACTAAAAATCCTGCGCTCTTTTTCATTTCTCCATTCTAGGAAAAACCACCAACCATATGTGTGTGCGCATTACCATATTCGTTTGATTATTCTCCCATGCAGTGTATAGTTTCCGTAGGAGTTCATCTTATGAAGAAAATGATGAGAAATGTTATGCATTCTTTTGTTGAGCAGGCGGAAGCCAGAATCGCAAGAGAATTAAGTGAATTTGAGATTTATCCAGGAGAAATTCCCTATATCAATGTAGGTGCTATCGTAGGGCGGGCTATGGATTTCTTACGAGTAAATAAAGTGCCGATCAGAGGGTACGTGATTGACATTCATGTTTTACTTGTCCATACGAGGTCTCCAAATGATGATGTTTCCATGAAAATAGATATTGGAGCACATTCGTCTCGGACAGATCAGGAAAAATCCCTACGAGATGCCATTGCGAGATTTGAAGCTCAATATGGATCAATTACCAAACAGGAAATTGTCCACAAGGTCCAATTTCTCTACGACGAATCTCAAATAAGCGATTAGCGAGCGACCTCCAGATAGTGGAGGCGCTTTTTTTTCTTTCCTGTAATCTATTGTCCGGTAATGACGCAGACGACCGAACCTCTGAATTTTCTGCCTTTTGAGATTGCCCGCATTAGACCGGCCAGAGACAGAGCGCCATTCGGACTGGCATATATATCTGCTTTTTCTGCGAGCAGTTTTTGTGCCCGCTTGATTTCATCATTTGAAACGACCCAGCCCGCGCCACCAGTTTTTTGTATTGCATCTACGAGGGCTTCTTTTCTGTGGGCGACTTTGTCCACGATGGCGTCGGCTATGGATATTTCCGGCTCTCTCTTTTCCGTATCAAATTCGCGAGCAATCGGCGAATTGTCTATAGGTTGGACGATATGGACAGCAATCTCTTTTTTATTTGCCATAAAATAATCGGCCAGAGCCTGCGCTGTCGTGCCCGAAGAAGTGCCTATAAAAATGTCGGAAAGTTTCGGTGTACCACTCATATCCAGCAATTCTTTCGCCAGAGTTTTGTAGCCGTAGAGAGCTGTGGGATCCGTGGATTGGCGCAAACTCTCTATCCCGCTTTTGGTCAGAGCTTGTAGAGGACGAGCTGTTTCAATAGTAATGATTTTTTTGTCGCGAATCTCGGCTAGCAATTTTTTCTTTTTTTCTGGATTCATATTTTCCCCTATGAAAATAGAGAGCGATAACGATTCGCCACCAGTTTTTCCCACGTCGGCTTCGTCTATGAGGATGGGATTATTTTTCTCTTGGATATAACGAACAGCGGCCAGAGCGGCGTTACCGGAAGAAGATATGGCGAAATGGGTTTTGCCAGCGGAGACTCTGGTATCAATCATTACAGGAATGGAACGGCCTTTGTGTGAGCCGTATGGATGGAGATCTTCACGTTTGAAATAGAGGCGCGGCACGCCGATTATTTTCGCCAATTCGGGATGTTCGGTTTGAGGAGTTATCATATTGTTGTCTAGTTGTTGTTTAATTTTTGTATATTAGCCTTTTTCCAGTATTATATAAAGTATATGAAATGCATTTGCCCTGAGTGTAAAAATCTCATTGATGTTTCAAAACACCCAAAACTGGCGGTGGACTATGTTATTGAATGCGACATTTGCGGTATCTTGCTGGGAGTACGTTCTATTTTAAATGAAGTTGTGGAGACGGAAATCATAGATGAAGGGAAGTAGCCAGCTTTTTTACAGTCTCTTCTATCATACCCCTCCAGCCGTGTGAGCCGAGGAAAACGATGACATCACCCTCGTTTTTGTTTTCTGTTACGGTTTTCACTAGTTCATCATCATTAT
>JAUSGU010000068.1 GCA_030648825.1 bacterium | reverse complement strand
AACTGACACGAGCACTTCGATGAGTGTAAAACCTCCTGTAAATTTTCTTTGTTCAATCATTTTATTGGGTACAAATATCTACATTTTCCGCCACGACGGATATTTGGCCGGTATTTTCAACAACGACCTTTCTAGCTGTTCCTTGCGGAGATTTCAGACATATTTCGGCTCGGCTGTGCAAACTGCTGTCGCCGGAAAATTTTATATAGGCGTCCGGATTGGGTCTGATGAAAGTGATATCAACCTCACTTTGACTGTCTGGATCTCCATCTATATATATTCCTGAAATTCTATTGCCTTTCTGGATGTGAAAAATCTCTACGTCTTCATCCGTTCCCTGACTGTAAACATGGTCAACCTGATCGCCGAGAGGTTTTACGTCTTCAAAGAGAGTATAGGTTTTTGGATCATTTGTTAAATCAAAATGAATTCCATACCCCGAATCAAATTTTATCGGACTGGATGAAGTTTGCTTGACAGTAATACCGTAAACTTGCGCCTGGCGGATAGAGAGACCGATTTCGTAGGCCAAGTTGGTGAGCAAAACACTGGAATTGAATTGGGTATGATTGACGACAGCCATAGTGGTAATGAGCATAAAAATACCAATTGAAACGAGCAGTTCAACGAGGGTAAAGCCCGAGACTTGGGAATATTGTGAATTATGGGCCACTTTCATACTAACTTCATTATACAGCCAAAAAGTAGAGAATGGATTGGATATCTATATGAAAAACAAAAACAATGAAAAAACCTATGAGAATAAAGGGACCGAAAGGTATTTCACTTTTCAGACTTAAACCACCATTCTGAGACATTCCTTGAACAAATATGAGTAAAAGCGAGAAAAAAGCGCCAATCCAAAAAGACAGAAGTATTGCCGCTATTCCCTGCCACATACCGAGCAACCAACCGATAGACAGAGCTAGTTTTGCATCTCCGAAACCCATCCACCGACCACGAGAAATAAACCAGAAAAAATAGAAGAAGAGGAAGAGAGATGGTCCGGCAACGATTTTCCATAAATCCAGAATACCTGATGATTGCCACTCCAGAGCGATAATGACGAGCGCAATGAGAGCGGCTGTATATGAAAAGAAATCCGGAATGATTTTGTGTCGCAAGTCATAGACAAATATGACGATGTAGAGACATATAACGATAGCTGTAAGTACAAAAATAGCAAAAGAATCAGAAATAATTATAAATGTCGTGAGTAATAGAATACCTGTCGCCAGTTCTACCAATGGATATTGCAGAGAAATTTTTGACCCACAGACACGACACTTCCCCAACTGAACTATGAAACTAAAGAGGGGTATGAGCTCATACCAAGAGAGAGTTTTATCGCAAGAAAAACATTTTGAACGACCTCGAGAAATACTCATTCCGGTATTCCAACGCAGAATCACCACATTGAGAAAACTACCTATGATGAGGCCAAAGATAAACAAGGAAAAAAGAATTATGTATTCCATTCTTTTTAACGCGAAGCCCAATAATTAGCTTCAGAACCACATGAAGCCACATTATCATTTGGTATTGCGTTTGAATCTTCGAGAGTCACACCGAGACAATATTTATCGCCCGAAAGATTGTATACATAATCCTGTTGAGTCTGCGGATCTTTCGGTATGGACGGCAAGTATTTTTGTCCCACATCATCCAGAGTTCTGAAATCAACCGGATATATCTGGTTCACATCATAATAGAGAGCGAGAGCCAATTGAATGGTTTTCATATCCGCGATACGACTATTATCTCGCGCTTTTGAGCGAGAAGTCGTAATGGAACCGAAAACTATGGCAGTAAATATGCCTATAATGGCGAGGACAATTACAAGTTCAATGAGGGTAAAGCCTTTTTTCATTGTTTATTGACAAGTTCCTTGATTACCACCAGAAGTTTGAGCGACACCGGCCTTGAACCATCCCTGACTATTATCGGTACACCAAGTTCCCCCACTCCGAAGTGTCACTGATGAAGCCCAATTAGTACCGAGGGATCCACAGATTTGATTTGGGATTGTGGCAGCGTTTTGTCTAATGTTAGTCAAAATCAGATTTAATCGAGCATCTGCGAATAATCCAGTCGTACAATTTGATGCAGTACCAAAAACCGCGGCACCATTTGTATCGAGATAGTTTTGAGCCTGCGTATGAAGTTGCTTCATGGCTGCTTTGACGGCCGCATCGGCGCTTTTTGTGCGAGCCACGCCAAGCGACGAAATCACGACCGAGGAAAGCAAAGCGATAATTGATATAACAACAAGAAGTTCGATCAATGTAAAACCTTTTGAAATAATTTTCATACCCTTATTATAGCAAACAAAAACCACCAGTGAAGGTGGTTTTTGTGAGTAAACCTTTATATGTTATGGACAAACTGTAGCACTAGCGGCAAAAGCAGCACCCCCTTTTGATGCACCTGTAGAATCCACACACCACATTGTGTTAGAACCTTCAGCAACTTTTAGTCCAGAGTTTATGGCCCATGCAGTAGATGATTCATGACAAGAAACCTTGTTTGTTGCACCTGCATTACCTAGAGTGTTGTCAACAGAGCCACCTAACGAACTATTGGCGGAAGCCGTCTGACCAGCAATTACAGCATTGGTACAGAGACCAGTATAACTAGCGCTAGTATCATAAATAATTTCTGCTTGTGCTCGAGTATTAGCCAAGTTAGCTTTTATAGATGCATTCGCCCCCTTTCCACGAGCAGTGTTTAGAGATGCGAGAACAACCGACGATAGGATACCGATGATCGCAATCACAACGAGGAGTTCGATCAGTGTAAAACCTTTTGATTTCATAATTTTTACTAAAACTATTAATAATGATTTCTATAAACCCATTCCCACTCCGCTCAACGGCTCGAATCTAGTGAAGATAAAAGCGGTTGCAAGCGCTTGGGCGGGCTGGGAATATGATCGACTATATATCGACTTCTTGTATTATAGCAAATAGCCATTTTATAGAGCAATACGCTTGGGGATAACCATTTTGGTAACAAAAAACACCCGAAAAGTATTACCTTTGGGTGTTTCTCGCATTGAATCCTCTGTACTGGCGACTGCCTACTTTCGCCCCGAAGGACTATCATCGGTAGTACGGCGTTTAACTTCTCTGTTCGGAATGGGAAGAGGTGGTTCCACCGCCTCAAATCACCAGAACAGAGGATTCAATTTGCTGTTTTTTTGGAAAATATGTAAGTAACAGATATATCAAAGTTTGAAATCAGCTACGACACTGCGTCCTTTCAAACGCCTGTCGTGTGATTCCTAAATTTCCTAATAAGATCGAGCAATTAGTACATCTCGGCTCAACACATCACTGTGCGTACACCTAATGCCTATCAACCTGGTAGTCTCCCAGGGCTCTCAAACGATTCCTAATCTTGGAGTGGGTTTCCCGCTTAGATGCTGTCAGCGGTTATCCCTTCCGGACATAGCTACTCTGCGTTGCACCTGGTGGTACAGCAGATAGACCAGCGGTCCGTTCACTTCGGTCCTCTCGTACTAGAAGCAAAGCTCCTCAAGAATCAACGCCTGCAGTAGATAGGAGACCAACCTGTCTCACGCTTCTTTTCCCAGATTACTCTGGGGAATGGACTATATCTTCATCCTTACGTATGTAGTTGTAAGGAGATCAACGTTTAGTCTCTACGGGTATCTTAATCCTAGTTTCAATTCCTCCTTTAAATTTTTAAAGAAGAAGTTATGGGATGTAGTACTCCTCGCTATTTCTCGGGGCGATTTCGGAAAGTGCCCTCTAAAATAGTAAGTGCAAACGTACTACATCAAATCCATAAAAAGAACTGAAACTAGAATCAAGATTTCCCTCGGAATTACCCAGAGTTTTTACACTTTGGGCTTTTCCGATATTAGTTGATGACGTACGCGAAAGTTGCCTTCCACGACCGCCGTGATTGGTTGTGTCTCTGTCCTTGATGTCCGAGGGATTCAGACTGTCTAGCTCATGATTTTGCAAGTTTTATAACTTGTGCGATCACGGTCTAAACGGTCTGAACCCAGCTCACGTGCCTTTTTAATTGGCGAACAGCCAAACCCTTGGGAGCTTCTCCACCCCCAGGATAAGACGAGCCGACATCGAGGTGCCGAACTCCGCCGTCGATATGAACTCTTAGGCGGAACGAGCCTGTTATCCCTAGAGTAGCTTTTGTCCGATAATCTCCCACCGCATCTAATGCGAATGGTCGGTTCACTTAGCTCTACTTTCGTATCTGCTCGACAAGTACGTCTTACAGTTAAGCAAGTTTATGCCCATACACTATCGCCACGGTTTCCATTCGCGGCTAACTTACCTTGATAGGCTCCTCCGTTACTTTTTAGGAGGATAGCGCCCCACTAAAACTACCCACCAGATACTGTCTCCCGCGGTTTTTGCCCTCGGGGTTAGAATATACAACGACAAAGAACGCTATTTCACTGGCGACTCCATGCTGGCCGAAACCGCACTTCAAAGTCTCGCGTCTATGCTACGCATCGCAATCGTATACTCAATATCAAGCTGTAGTAAAGCTTCTAGGGTCTTTTCGTCTAACTGCAGGTACCCGGCATCTTCACCGGGATTGTATTTTCACCGAGCTGTCCTCCGAGACAGTTCTCCAGACGTTACACTATTCAACGCGTCAGAACTTCGTGTTCAATTCCCCAATTTTCAAAGGGGCACAGACTATATCTTCATCTGATAATCCTCGCCAAGACATGTTCTTTTGGATGCTTCCGTTTACCAGAACCATTCATTCGATATGCCAGTTCTACGATTTCCGCTATTCCGTCCGGTTCGAGATGTTTGCATTTCTTGATCTTTTTACAGATCTTCTCAAAAAGAATGAAATCTTTTTGTTTTGCGGAATACAAGGGATATTTCTTGAAATGCCGAATCACGCGATCCAGCAAGTCATCAATACTCCTCACCTCGAATTTCAAGGTCTTGTCTGCGTAATCTCTCCTCATAAATCCGCACCTGAAGTACGATTTCATGAGCTCAAGAGTTTCGGCTCGGTCATAATTCTGACCAACCGCGAAACTTGGTTTTACCTCCCATCCAACTTTTATGTTCTTTGGACGATAGGAAAAAGAAACGCAGAAACAACCTTCTCCGTCCGTGAATCCCGAAATGTAGTTCGCGATATTTTTCAGAGTCATCGTATTATAGTGCTATATTGCATCAATTCTATCGGAAAGCACTATCTTTGTCACCACCAATTGGCGGTGACTCCAGTCGTTACGGGTCCAAGGGATTGCTCCCAGGGTTCCCACGGTATTCCCCTATTTTCATAGCTTTGGTCCTTGAACCAAAGCTCCAATGAGGGCTCCACCGTTATTAGATGAT
>JAUSGU010000067.1 GCA_030648825.1 bacterium | reverse complement strand
ACGAAAAATTGTCAATAAATAGCCTCATTGAGCGACAAAAAGGACAAAAGACACGGCCTAGGAGTAAAAAACACATCTTGTCTTTTAAACACTATCCCCAATGTTATCCACAGTTTTTCAGAAAACCTTTATTTAAAGTCATTTATTGGAATTACAATCTATGAAGGCTAGTGGATAACTGTTTCATAAACATAAAAGACATCGAAGAAAAATATTTTATATATTTGGTGCGGGTAGTGAGAATCGGACTCACATCTGATCGTTGGCAACGACCTGTTTTACCACTAAACTATACCCGCATTTTATTCCGAAAATTTTATAATTTCACCACTCAATAACCTAATCCACGAAAGAATTTTTATTTTTAAATAAGCACTTCCGACCGTAACATAACAAACCCCATGTGGAAGTTTTTTGTTTGTTTGTTTACCCAAAATTACAATTGTTTTTGTGAAATTATCTTTTGAAAGTCCAATATTTTTCGACCAAAACTCAAGTGCTTCACCCTGATCAGTTTCCGGATAAGCCAATATCCAAGCCTTTATTCTAAATTTCTTTACTCCACAAATTCTCTCAAGGAACAACAGAAACAATCGTAGCATATCAGATTCAGAATTGGAAACACTACATCTATATTTGCTTCTTTTATCACCTTCACCCCAATAAATCATTAAACTGGCAATAAACAATGGGTTCGACTTAAGAACATGAAACTCTTTGACAGCTTCCTCTCTCGCTTGATCGTATAAATCTCTCAGATTCTGATTTCTAATGTTTGTTAAATCCTTTAAATGAGCAACGTGTGTTGATTTTGTCTTTTCTATAAGGTTTTTCTTCAGTACATCAGACCATTCGAGGTTCGAAAACCAATTGGATAGGGTACTCTTTGGAATATGCAGAAGTTTGCCTATATTTTTATAACTTTTACCCTCTTTTCTTAAATTTAAAGCTATTTCTTTATCATTTCTCATATGAGTATAAGTATATTACGTGGGTACAGTTCTGAAAAGCATTTAATAATAAATCTCAATGAGAAAAAATCTGTGCTCCCGCCAAGAATCGAACTTGGAACGACGGTTTCGAAGACCGGTATGATATCCGTTTCACCACGGGAGCAATGGATCAATCATACTCGACTTCGCACAAAAATCAAAAAATGTAGTAAAATGAACGTCAAATTAAACCATACGAGAAACTCATGAAAAACAAAGACTGGAACATACCCCCCGAAGTTTCACGCGTAACGGAAGGCCTGGAAAAGGCCGGTTTTCAGGCTTTTATCGTCGGCGGTTGCGTTCGGGATCTTTTTCTCGGCAGGGAACCGCGAGATTGGGATGTAACGACAGATGCCACGCCGGAAGAAATTATAAAGTTGTTTCCCCATACATTTTATGAAAATAAATATGGAACTGTCGGTGTCGTAAATGATGAAACCACGGACGAACGGCTAAAAATTGTGGAAGTCACACCGTTTAGATTGGAATCCGAATATTCCGACAAGAGACGTCCTGATTCGGTGTCCTTTAGTAAAAACATAGAGGATGATCTCAAACGTCGTGATTTTACTATAAACGCTCTGGCGCTAAAGCTCGAGCCTGGGAAGGGAGGTTTCACGGGAAACATTATAGATCTCTTTGACGGCCAAAATGACCTCAAAAATGGCTATATTAGGACAGTTGGTGATGCTCATGAACGACTTTCAGAAGACGCTCTGCGTATTATGCGAGCGGTTCGCATATCGGCAGAATTGGGCTTTGCTATTGAAAGGGAAACTTTGGAAGCTCTGAAAAAACACGCTCCTCTATTGGCACATATTGCGCGAGAGCGTATTCGTGATGAATTCGTTCGTATTCTCATGTCAGATAAACCTATGAATGCTCTCATATTGAGCCGTGAAATCGGTATTTTACCTTTTATAGCCCCAGAATTGGAAGAAGGTTACGGTATAGAACAAAACCAAGCTCATGCATATAATGTTTGGGAACATTTACTTCATACGGTCCAACACTCCGCGGACAAAAAATATCCTCTGGAAATTCGTTTAACGGCTCTATTTCATGATATAGGCAAACCAAAAACTCGCAGGTTTTCACGTGAAACAAATCAATACACGTTTTACGGCCATGAAGTGGTAGGTGCCAGAATGACCGAAAAAATACTCAAAAATCTGGCCTTTCCGGCAAAAACCATTGAAAATGTCGTGAAACTAGTGCGTTGGCATATGTTTTTCTCCGATACAGAGCAAATTACGCTTTCGGCTGTACGCAGGATGGTGGCAAATGTGGGCAGAGATCTGATCTGGAATCTCATGGATGTACGTATTTGCGACAGAATCGGCACAGGCAGACCAAAAGAGAATCCTTATAGACTTCGCAAGTACAAAGCGATGGTAGAAGAAGCTCTGCGTGATCCTATCTCTGTCGGTATGTTAAAAATAAACGGCGGAAAAATTATAGAAGTCACAAAATCGGAACCGGGACCAAAAATTGGTTTTATTTTGCATGCATTATTGGAAGAAGTTTTGGAAGATCCAAAACTGAACACTGTTGAATATTTAGAGAAAAAAGCAAAAGAATTTTCAAAACTTTCCGATACTGATTTGAAAAAGCTCGGTGCTATCGGAAAAGAGAAAAAAATGATGGCTGAAGAGGAAGAATTGGAAAAAATACGGAGTAAGCATCATGTAAGATAGGGCTCTAGAGAGCCGTAATATAGTTACTGTCAGATAACGGACGTTTTCTTGCTAGAAAACGTCCTCGGTTTCGGCGCCGTCGCGCCTCAAGCGTATCTTCCAGTAACTATATTACAGCTCTATCAATATATATAAAAACAAAAAACGGCCTGAGCAGTATTTGCGCAGACCGTTCGTAAAGAGAGGTCTGAGGCGAACATGGGGCGTCTTCCAACAATTGAAGACGCGAATAAAAAATTATTAATACGTCTATTGATGGGTCGTTTCCTATGTTCTCCGCAAACTTCTTTACAATGTTGAGCCGAAGCTCGAGAGGGATCGCGGAGGGCGATCCAAAAAGACCAAACCTTGTGTGATTACCCTGCTTTGTAAAGATCATCCGGACCATCATCGGAAGAAAACTTCCGTAGTCCGTACAAACATTGTATCAACTCAAAAGGACATGTAAAGGACATAGTATGGGGATAACTTTTATTTATGTCCTTTATAAAGAACACTTCAATATGGGGCTCTATAGAGCGATATCCAGAAAAATAGGGCAATGATCAGATCCCAAAACATTGAAAAATATTTCAGACTTTTTTACTTTTTCCGTCAAATCATCACTAACAAAAAAATAATCTATTCTCCAGCCGACGTTGCGCTCGCGAGCAAAAGTTTTCATATCCCAATATGTATATGCACCAATTGTTTTTGGATTTTGATAACGAAATGTATCCACATATTTTTTGACAATCACTCTGTCTATCCACGCGCGTTCAATAGGGAGGAAACCCGTGTTGTCTATATTTTCTTTTGGTCTAGCCAAATCAATTTCTGTGTGTGCGGTATTTATATCTCCTGTGAAAATAATTGCGTAACCTTGTTTGCGAATTTTTTCTATATACGAAAGAAAAGCGTCATAATATCGAAGTTTGTAGGCCAAACGCTCTGGTCCGCCTCCACCATTGGGAAAATACGTATTTACGAGGCAAAAATGAGAATTTTTGGCATTATTTCCGTCTTTGTCCCTATTTTCATCTTTATTATTGAAAAAAATCGCTATTTGTCGGCCTTCTTTATCTAATTCTTCTATACCCAAGCCGTATTCAACTTTTTCCGGTTTTAAAGTAATCCTCACATATACAGCTACACCACTGTAGCCTTTGCGTAATTTTGAATGATCAAAGTATGATTTGTAGCCAAATGGCGTTATGACCTCATTCGGCAATTGATCAGGATGCGCTTTTGTTTCTTGTAAACAAAAAATATCCGCGTTCTGATTTATGAGCCAATCAAATCCGCCTTTTTTTATATTTGCCCTTATACCATTCACATTCCAAGAAATTATTTTCATTATTTTACTATAGCAAAATAAGAACATGATTGACTACGTATATTTTTAATGAAAAAATATAATGTAGATGTAAATAGAGTTGAAACAATATGAAAAAGACCAATGAAAACACAAAAAAGGTCTGCTCCATAACAGACCTTTGTTTCTCAGCGCGGAAAGAATGCGAACGACAGGAACGTTCCTTTCCGAAGCACGACGAGCAACATTTCTCTGGTGGAAAACTTTGATTTTCTCACCGCGAAATGCACCCGACTTTCCGAGAAATCATGAAATGTCGACAGACGCTTGGCGTACAAGCCGACATTTTCAATCAATCTCGTGAGCCAGAGAAAGAACCTCTCCATATCATTGACCGGTGTTTCGCTTCTAGTATGGGCGATAACAACCGAACCGGATCTGTGTGACGCCTCCAAGAGGAGACTACCGATTTGTTTGGGATCTATTTCCGTCCAAATATCCAAATCATCCGCCGAGTTGACGGAACACCGAACTATCCCAAGCATTTCAATGATTTTGAGTCTTTCAACCATAGAGGTGAGAATTATAGATTGACTCACCCTACTGGCCATCTGATCCTGTAAGAGTGAAGACATGTGGGTGTCTCACCTCCTTCCAAGTTTTCATAGTAGACCTATATGTGGCAGAGGTCAATCCTTGCAATTTTAAAAGATATGTGCTATCCTCATTGGACTATGCTTTCACCAACAAAGAAAACAAAAATTATAAAAGGCATCGCAGTTCATGATACGGACACTGGTTCTCCGGAAGTACAGATCGCTCTGCTCACGGCAAAAATTGACGAGCTGGCCAAACATTTGAAAAAACACGACAAAGACAGGCATTCCCGCAGGGGACTCCTAGCCATGGTTGCTGACAGGCAGACTCACATGAAATATCTCGCCAAAAAGCACCCGAAACGCTATAGCGCTGTGACAAAAAAGTTGGAACTGAAAAAGTAATTTGTGTTTTTTGTATACTTTTTGGTTGATTTTATGGTATTCTTTCGGTAGGAAAGCTCTTTTTATTTATTCATATTTTTTATAATTCTTAAATTTTTTCATGTCAGTCATAAAACATAAAGAACAACGCGTGGGCGTTTTTATAGATGCACAAAATCTCTATCACAGCGCCAAAAACTTGCATCATGGCAGAGTCAATTTTGACAATGTGCTCAAAGACGCTCTGGCTGGCAGACAATTGGTTCGCGCCGTGGCATACGTCATTACCACCGAATCAGGCGAAGAAAAAAACTTTTTTGAAGCTCTCACCAAAATCGGCATAGAGACAAAGACAAAAGACCTCCAGATATTTTCCAGCGGTTCCAAAAAAGCCGATTGGGACGTGGGTCTGGCCATAGATGCGGTCAAACTGGCGCAAAAATTGGATGTGGTAGTCATCGCTTCGGGTGATGGCGACTTCATTCCCCTCATTGAATATCTCAAAATGAATGGTTGTCAGGTGGAAGTTGTATCTTTCGGCAAATCCGCTTCGGGCAAATTGAAAGAAGTGGCCGATGACTTTATAGATCTGGATGAAAATCCCGGACGATACGTCTTGGGCCAGAATCAGAGCTTTGAGAGAGGGGGAATGAGAAAAGTCGTCAGAAAAATGAGGTAAAATAGAAACATGGAACTTTATAATAAAAAAGATAATCCGAATTTAAATCCAGAAACAATCGGAACGGAAAATAAATTGCTCAGTGCGAATAAAATACCGGACGTAAATAAAACAACCGACACTGATCTGCATGATGAAGGAATAGACCTAGTAGGTTCCGGCGTGAATGAAGATAATGAGTTTACGGGCCAAGAAACGCCAATAACTTCGCCAGAGTCGCCAAAAGTTTCGGAAACGCTCGTACCATCTATATCATCCACACCGCCTACACCTCCTCCCGAACCTCCAAAACTTCCAACTGTCACTCCCGGTGTCATTACACCCCAACCATCATTTATTCCAAAAATCACCTCTCCGCAAATATCCGTTTCTCCAACCAATGTTCCCGCATCGCCTGCTATTCCGTCTATCAAAAACGATCCTTCTATAAAACCCGTTCGCACTTTCAAATCTGACGCAGAAGAAGCCGTACGATACAAAAATGTCTCTACGATAGATATCGCCGTAGCCGAACAAAAGAAGAGGGAAGCGACACCGATTGAATATATAGAACCGCGAGAATCACATCCAGGAATTTTTATAGCCGTAGTTATTACTGTCATATTGGTTATCGGTGTAGGCTGGTTTTACTGGTTCAAAACTTCACAGACGGAAAAACCGGAACCTATTCGCGCGAGTATTGAAACAATTATTCCATATACTACTGGTTCAACACTCGTTTTAAACAGCGAAAGTGATTCACTCGTTCTCATCGGAGCAAAACTCAACGCCGCAAATGCCGGCCTCGGCAATGTTTACGCTTTGGTGCCGACACAGAACGCCACTTCCACTGTGTACGCCGATATTTCTCTCGTCTTTGCGAATGTCAATATGCCAGATAGACTCGCTAGATCTCTGGCATCCGAATACATGATAGGAACTTACACATACGACGTAAACGGTCCTTTCATTATTCTCAAAAATACTTTTTTTCAAAACGCTTTTGCCGGCATGTTGGAGTGGGAAAAAGACATGAGAAACGATCTTTTGTCTTTGATTCAAGTTTCTCATCCATCCGAGAGATCGGTCACGGCCAATACAGACAAATTTGAAGATGTCGTAGTGTCAAATATAGACGCCCGAGCGCTCCGAGGAAACGATGGCCGGATTATTCTCGCCTATATCTTTGCCGATCCGGAAACTATAGTAATCACTACGAACGAAAATACTCTGAAATACGTTCTGGATCGTCTGCTCACCGTGAGAACAATACAATAAGATCGCGGAACAAACACTTGATGACTTCTGTCTATACCTATATGATGGAGCAGTATAAAAATTATGAAAAAACAAAATACGACAGATGGAGAGGTTTTCAAGAAAAAATTGGAGCAGGAACTGACGGTTTTGGAAACTGAATTAAAGACAGTCGGACACAAAAATCCAAATAATCCAAAAGATTGGGAAGCTTCTTCGGGAGAAGTGGATATAAACGCTTCAGATCTCGCCGATATTGCCGACAATATTGAGAGTTATGAATCAAACACGGCTATTCTGAAACCATTGGAGAAACAATATAACGATGTAAAGTCAGCTTTGGCGAAAATAAAAAATGACACATACGGCTTCTGCGAAATCTGCGAAAAAGTCATAGAGAGAGAGCGTTTGTCAGCGATTCCTTCGGCGAGAACATGCGTGGCTCACAAGGACCAGGTGAGAAACTAGAGTAAGACTACAGCAAAAAAACAGCGCTATTATCGCAAGATTTTCTTTATTTTTTCTTTAGATTTTCTTTATCTTTCTTTGATAGGCTTTTGGCATGAAATTTGCAAAAGTATACAGTGCCCAAAATCATCTGCTAAAAGCGCACCTGATAACTATTGAGATAGATCTGTCGCAAGGTTTGCATTCTTTTTCTGTTGTCGGACTGCCGGATAAAGCGGTAGAAGAATCGCGTGACAGAGTCTCGGCCGCCATAAAAAATTCCGGATTTAAATCACCGAAACAAACAAACACAAAAATCGTGGTGTCCCTGGCGCCAGCAGATATTAAAAAAGAAGGACCATTATTTGATTTACCGATTGCTCTCGGATATTTGTTGGCTTCCGGAGAAATTGATTTTGACACAGAAGGTAAAATGTTTGCGGGAGAATTGGCTCTCGACGGCGCTGTGCGACCTATCAGAGGTGTTTTGTCGTATGCGAGGTTGGCCAAAGAAAGGGGATTTAAGGAAATTTATGTACCAAAAGAAAACGCAAACGAAGCGGCGCTCATAGGAGATATCACCGTGTTCGGTGTAGAGAAACTTTCGGAAATCATCGCTCACCTCTGCGATAATAAACTCTGCGATGATAAGCAAAAACTTTTTCCTGTTCAAAATATATCTTTTGAGAAAATCATAAAAGAAAGCAAATATAGTATGAATCTTGACGATATTGTGGGCCAAGAAACCGCCAAGAGAGGACTCGTCATAGCGGCGGCGGGCGGACATAATATCGCTCTGTATGGTCCACCGGGCACGGGCAAGACTATGCTTGCCCGTGCCCTATCTTCGATCCTCCCGCCTCTCACATTTGAAGAAATGCTGGAAGTAACCGAAATCCATTCTGTCGCCGGATGTCTGGAAGAAATGATTATTTCCCGACCGCCCGTGCGTTCACCACATCATACGGCTTCATACGTTTCTCTCGTCGGTGGCGGTAATATCCCGAGACCCGGGGAAATTACTCTAGCTCATCGTGGCGTGCTTTTTCTGGATGAATTCCCGGAATTTGACGAGAGAGTTATTGAATCATTGCGCCAACCTATGGAAGACAGAGTAATTTCCATATCGAGGGCAAATGGCCGAGCCAAATTTCCGGCTCATTTTATACTGGTGGCCGCTCTCAATCCTTGTCCATGCGGAAACAGAAATATAAAAGATAAACAATGTACATGTTCTATGAGAGAAATCGGAGCGTACGAGAGAAAATTATCCGGACCGATTATGGATCGTATAGATATGTGGATAGAAGTGTCCAAAGTAGATTATGAAAACTTGTTACGAGGGAGAGTGGGTGAGAGCGAGACAGATAGAGCTCGCGAGCGAGTGGTGGCCGCGCGGGCGAGGATGAGAGAACGTTTTGATAAACTCAAAATAAAAGCAAACCTGAACAGCGCCATAGACCACCGCGACCTCGCCCGCGCGGCCCTACTCTCAGAAAAAGCCCAACAAACCCTAAACCGTGGCGCCAAAACTCACGATCTCTCTGGTCGTGGTTACCACCGCGTCATAAAACTGGCCCGCACCATCGCCGACATAGAACAGAGTGAAAAAATAGAGGAATCTCACATTTTGGAAGCTCTCCAATACCGCCAAAAACATTTTAAAAATAATTAAACGACCGATTAAAAATTAATCCGTTCGGTAAAAACATAAGGTAGTTTTCTTTTACCACCATGACCTAAACTTGAAGTCGCAATTTGCGACTTCAAGTTGTTGGTTTCTTCTTTATTTAATTGAAACATAAAATCTATTGGAAATCTTTTTATGTTACGTTTAACTTGTTCATTCAAACGCTTTACAGAAACTTGATAAAGTCTTGCCAAATCGGAATCAAGCATAACCTTCTTCTCACGAATCAAAAATATCTGTCGTTCAATCGACGCAAGTATTATTAACGTTTTGTTTTCTTTTTTCATATACTAATACACTAACAAACCAAATATAAAGAAATTCTAAAGAAAATTTAATAACTTTTAAGTGACGTTGGCAAGAAAATCAGACGTGAAAAATTCTTTTTGTTTATGATTTTTACCGCCAAACCCACATTTCATTTATTTTACTTGCATCTATACGTTGGCCGTTTGTGGCAACAGCACCTGTTCCTTTATGAATCACAAGCTTTACATTTGAGATGAAAAGCCGTCAATCGTGCCAAAGGTGATCATTATTGCGGACGTTCTTTTGGTCGATATGAACTTTTTAGCGGCGGGGGGTTACGATTGTGGTGGTATAGGTGGGTGGAGTGACGCACCAAGCGATGTAGAGAGCGACGAGCAGAATCTCTTTGGCGTTAATCAAGATTGAAAATGTCTGTCTCTCAATTTGTGGAAGTTTCGAAATACCTAAATACCACAAGAATCCAACTGCCACAACGAAAACTTGAATAAACATTAATACAAAGAGAAATTTTTTCATACCAAAACTATATCAGATTAAAACTGAAAAATCTTTGTCTTCTCAAGGCAAAAGCAGACTGGTACAAAATTTTATCTCGTGAGAGGGGGTGAATCGACCTTTTACCTAAAACACATTCGCTGCTCCGCGAATCTCAAAATGAATATGAGATCCCGTAGATTTACCACTAGAACCAACCAAACCAATAGTTTGTCCTTTCAAAACAACTTCACCTGATGAAATGAGCACTCGGCTCAAGTGAGCATATAGAGTCTGCGTGCCATTGGCGTGAGAGACGACTATGTACTGTCCATATCCACCGTTATAGCCATACGAACGAGCGAGCAGAACGACACCACCAGCCGAAGCATATACGGGAGTACCTGTAGGCGCACCAATATCAATACCGTTATATCCATGGAGGCCTTGGGTTTTTCTGCCACCGTCTATGGGACGTAAATAATAACCAGGATAGAGCGGTCCGCCGGCATTGCGCAATCTAGATGTAGCCGTAACCAGAGGAGCCAATTGTATTTCTCCATCAGGAACCAAAACAACGGAACCTGTTTCCAAAACACTATTTAATTTTAAGTCGTTATAATTCAAAATATCGTCTATGTCGGCTTTGTATTTGGTAGCTATGGAACGGACAGTATCACCTTTGATTACCTTATGGCTCACGCCGGAAATAGGCAAGATGACCAACTCATCGCCTTCATGGATCGGTCCGCGGATATTGTTTGCCCAAACTATAGTGTTGACCGAGACACCGAACATTTTGGCTATGACCGACAACGAATCGCCTTGTCTCACAACGTATAGACTAATTCGGGTGGATTTTGAATCCATAATATCGGCTTGAGTGCCTACGACACCGACTTCTTGTATGAGAGCACTACCGTCAACGATAGAAATTTCCCCGCCACCGACAGGTGAAGTGGAACCCGGTCCCAAATTGGCTTCCAAAACTCCGAGAGTACCGGAAGAATATGGAATTTCTCTGGCATCTGCCTCTTTGTTGTGAGTCAGATTGGAAATATAAGAAAAAACGCCTGCGTGGCTATCCGATGGCGTTAAAATAAAGACAGAAACAAAAGTAAGCTTCACCATGTAAAGCGCGATTTTAAGCCATATATTGGACTTGCTTCCCATAAAACCACGAGATTGGGAAGAAAGTGGTGTGTGTGAGGTCGAAATAGTGCTTAATTTATCCTGAAAACACTGCCTTTTCTGTCTTCATGGCTCTACAAAGCCATATTTCTGTTCATCTGTCATTTCTGTGCTCCATAAGTATACTTGAGTGATAGACACCGTCAACCTCATTGTCCACAGTCAATCCACACCCCTTTTGTATGATAGAATCGCTCCGTGAATCATCTCCTCGGCCTGAATGATAAACAAAAGTCAGCCGTCCTCAAAACGACAGGACCTTTACTCATCCTGGCCGGCGCCGGAGCGGGCAAAACCAAAACAATTACCCATAGAATTCTTCATCTGGTGAAATCGGGAGTAAAACCATCAGAAATTCTGGCTATCACATTCACAAACAAGGCGGCCAAAGAAATGCGGGATAGGGTATTTGATCTCATAGAAAAAGATACTGAACTAAACCTGCCTCTATCTTTTAACGAGCGGCCTTTTGTCTCCACATTCCATTCTCTCGGCGTCCATATCATCAGAGAAAACGCTCAAAAACTCGGTCTCACCAGAAATTTCACTATTTTTGATAGGAACGACTCGCGACGAGCGGTGAGGGACGCTCTGGTAGAAATCGGCCTTGATCCAAAACAATATGAACCAAATGTCATTCTCTCTCTCATATCCAGAGAGAAGGGTAGCGGAAAAAATCTGTCTTACTTTGGAGAAAACGTGGGTAATGATTACATGAAGGAAGTCATTATGAAAGTTTGGACCAAATACGAGGCATCTCTGCAAAAAGAAAAAGCTCTGGATTTTGACGATCTGCTCCTAAAATCAGTAGAACTTTTGGAAAAAAACGTAGACATCCGCACCCATTATCAAAATGTCTGGCATTACATTCATATAGACGAATATCAGGACACAAACAAGGTGCAGTACAGTATGGCAAAGCTCTTGGCCGGTGAGAGAAAAAATGTCTGTGTCGTGGGGGATGTGGATCAAAATATCTATAGTTGGAGAGGGGCAGATATAAAAAATATTCTCTCTTTTGAAAAAGATTTTCCCGGAGCCGTTATGATTGTGCTGGAGGAAAATTATCGTTCTACACAGACAATTCTAGAGGTGGCCAATCACATCATAAAGAAGAATAAAAACCGCTTTGAAAAAAATCTGTTCACAAAAAGTGTG
>JAUSGU010000051.1 GCA_030648825.1 bacterium | reverse complement strand
ATACTCAAAGCGGGAGCAAAAATATTCCCACTGGATTTCATGAATTATTTCGGTTCGTATTGCGACAGCCTCGGCATATCGGCAAAAAATATGTTTGACCTAGGTACGGATAGTGAAGTCAAAGTGTTTTCAGGCACACATTTTTTGCTAAATATAGCCAAGAGAAAAAATGCCGTTTCCATTCTCCATGCAAAGTTTGAAAAAAATCTCCATCCAAAGAGCAAGCTCATAGCTATCACAAACGGCGTTTATAGAGACAGGTGGCTCGCTCGGGAGTGGCTGGGAAAAACATCGTTACAGGATATATGGAAAATCAAATCAAAGCTTCGCGGAGATCTGATTGAATATACGAATAAAACAACTGGTTCCAATCTAGATCCAAAAATATGTACAGTTGTATGGGCCAGGCGGTTCGCCGCGTATAAACGACCAGAAGTGCTCATAAGCGATCTGGAACGTCTCAAAAAAATCGCCGGTGGTGCCAGTCCCGTCCAGTTTATAATTTCCGGCAAAGTTTATCTGGATGAATCTACTTCCGAAAAAACCCTGGAACGTATCATTTTACTTGCGAACACGGAAGAGTGGAAAAATAAAATAGCTTATTTGCCGGATTATTCTATATCTGTAGCTCACAAATTGGTGCGAGGTGCGGATATTTGGCTCAATACACCGAGGAGAGGCAAAGAAGCTTGTGGTACCAGCGGTATGAAGGCCGGATTAAACGGCACACTCCAAATGACCGTCTCCGACGGCTGGGTGGGAGAAGTGGATTGGAAAAATATCGGTTGGATTTTACCCGAACAAGACACTGCTCCCGCCATGTATGATCTCTTGGAAAAAGAAATTGCACCGATGTTTTATAATAAAAGAGAGGAATGGGAAAAACGTATGCAAAAAACAATGTCTATTATTGAAGAGAAATTCACAACCAAACGAATGCTCCGGGAATACATAAAGAAACTGTACAAATTATAGAAAAATAAAAGAAGCAAAAGAGATGTCCGAGTGGAGGCCTTCGGAGGACGCGAAGGCGTCCGAGAACGAGCCGCTCGGCCAGCAGGCCGAGACGGCGTACTCCACGAGGATATCTCTTTTGCTTCTTTTATTTTTCTATTCTATTTCTGCTTTTGGAACGATCTTGTAGAGCGGATTCTTGATCAGAGCGGGTTTGCCGTCTTTTTCCACCACATAATACGCCGCACCGCGAAGTTTTTTGAACGGCGTGTAATCGGCATGGCCGGGCAGACTGACGGGATCCCTCTCGCTCATGTCCACAGGACTATCATCCGATGTTACAAACCAAGTATCGCCCGTATTTATACCTAAATGGCCGGCACCACTCGGAATAAAAATTTTGTCTCCCGCTTTCACACGGACAGCTCTGAAAGATTCAATTTCATCATCAATCGGTCGGCCGGATTTATCTGTTTTTCTCGTCTGTAGAACAATAATACCCTGACCTTGGAGCACCGTATATGTTTCATCCAGTTTTCCCACATGATAGTGGCCGTAGGTTTTTATATATTCACTTCCCACTACTCCAGATTCCCAAACGGTAATGTTTGTTTTTTTTGCACCACCGCGAATCATATAATAATGAATCTCCGGACCGGCAGATTTCGGATCCATGATAACATCCATCATTTCTAGATGAGTTCTCTCTGCGTAGTTTTTCTTCATATATTTATTCTATCAAATAATTTGGATCATAGTCTTGTTTATGTTTTTCCCAAATTGTTTTACGCAAATTTTCAAAGAGGGAAGAAGTTTCGGCAAATTCTCTCTCGGGCAGATCGAGAGCTGTCACCGCCTTGTATAATTCCCGTGCCCCTTTTTCTATTTCCGTGGGATTCCATGAACGAGGAGAGAATGGTCCGATTTTTCTCTCACTAGCCCACCACCAAGCACAAGACGCTACTCCTCTGTCGGCGTAATGTCTGGCTATCTCATATCCCGAACTGTTTTGATGACTCTCCACGAGAATCAATACTTTTCTTTTAAAAGTTTCCAGCATATTATGAATTTTATTTCGTGGATCATTCCATAATCCAAAAGTCATATTCTCCGACAATTCCTCCGGTTTTGATTCCCAACTGGCATCACGGACAGATATGTTTTCTTCTCCAAAAAGAACCGTTCTATATTCCGAAACGGTGAGCATTTTTATGCTATCGTTCGTGAAAGCTTTTTTATAATATCCCCGATCATCCTTGTGCCAATGACCGTACATCTCTCCGTCATGACAGGTAACAATATATTCATTTTTTATTTTTTCCAAGTTTGTCACGATAAATTCCGGAGGAAATGTCCGCGACAGAGAGCTATCGCGAAAAATAATTCCCAAACCGAGACCTTTTATTTTATATTTGACTGATGGATTAATTTTTTCCAAGGTATGTATTTCGTCCAAAATAATCCACTCAAAGCCGGCGTCGGTTATGATAGTCGCCGTCTTTTGGTTATAAGCCATTTCAGGCAAATAAAAACCACGCGGTTTATACACACTGCCGAAACATTTTTTTGAAATTTTGTCATGCAGACGTATCTGTCGGATAATTTCCTCATTCGGCAAGAGAGGCAATATGGGATGATACATAGCGCTTCCCAGAAATTCTACAGAGCCTCTCTCTGCGTGTTTTTTAAACCCAGCAATAATATTTTCATGCCCGTACTTCATTAAAAGTTCCAAGAGAGATCCAGATATGTTGAGTGTCAATCGTAAATTTGGATATGAATCAAGCAAAAAAATTATCCTTTGATAGCATTCCAGCACAACCGCGTCAACAATTTCTTTTGTCTGAGTGGGAGGCTGGTATAGATGGAGAATGTTGACCCATTTCATATTTTTCGGAAAATCATCGTTCGGCTAATTTTGTGCGAGCTTTGCGTAGTTTCAACGTCGTTTTATAGAGTTCAATATATTTTTTGGTGGGAATTATCCATGAATTAGCTTCTCGTAATCCAGACACTACGAGATGTCTCCAAATGTCTTTGTGTTTATAAGTTTCGTTGGCACGAGCCATAGCCACGAGCAAACTATTGGGATCATAACCGGCGAAAGTAAAACCGTTACCGATTTCCATTCTCGGATCAAAGTTGGTAATTGTATCCGCTAATCCACCGATATGATGAACGACAGGAATACATCCATAACGCAAAGCGATGAGCTGATTCACACCACATGGCTCAAATCGCGAAGGTAAAATAAAAATATCCGATCCGGCGTAGAGAGAGGTCTCGCGAGCGCTGTCAAAACGCGTATAAACGAATTGCTCCGGAAAATTTTTCTGCATATCTCCGAGAATTTTAGCGATTTCTTCATCGCCATCTCCCATAATGATAATCTGCATACCTATCTCCATGAGAGTTCCAATGATAGGCAAGAGTAGAGCAAAACCTTTTTGTTCTACAATTCTGGATGTCATACATGATAGAGGAGTATTTGCTCCTTTTTTCAAACCATAATGTTTTTGAAGCCAAATTTTATTATCTCTTTTGCGGGCAGATGATCTGGCGTTGTAATGCTGATAGAGTCCCGGATCAGTCAGGGGATTGTATTCATTGTAGTCAATGCCGTTTATAATACCGAAAATTCTGTTTTCGCGATTTTTTAATATACGATGGAGATCCTCGCCAAAATCGCGAGTCATGATTTCTTCCCGATATGTTTCGGAAACCGTGTTTATGGCATCGGCGTTTAAAATAGCTCTTTTTACAAAATTTATACGTTCTATAGCTTCATTTTCGGCAAAAGAAGGCAACGGGGTTCGGCCGTCATCTCGAATATTGTCGGGAATGAGCCACCAATCGTGGCCCAGTTGATAAACCAGATTATGAATAGTAAAGAGACAAGCGGTTTTTGTCCAAAAAGGATTTTTTTTGTAACGGCCTTTGAGAAAATATGGAATCAGACCTGTATGCCAATCATGACAATGTATGATATCTGGTTTCCAGTTGATTAATTTCAATAGCTCCAGAGCCGCCACATCAAAAAATAGAAAACGTGCGTTATCGTTTTTTGCGCCGTATATTTTTCCATTTGTGAGAGAATCATTGCCGAAATATTTTTTATTTGAAACAAAATATATCGGTATTTTGGTATCTGGTACAAAGCCTCGTAAATATGTCGCTTTTTCAAAAATTCCAGATGTGACTTCTATATTCACATCTTCAAATATAACTTTCATAGGTCCGATAGCGGACGAAGCAAAATCACCATAACCGGGAGTTATGACAATGACATTTGCACCTAGCTTGGCTTCTGTTTTTGGTAGAGAACCCATGACATTGGCCAAACCACCGCTTTTGGAAAACGGTTCTATTTCGGCGGCTATTTGGGCGACTTTGATTTTTTTTCGCATAAGAAAAAGTTGAATGCAAAAACGTCTTGAATTGGAATAAATGGAATAATAGCATCTTTTCGCAATTTTTTGTAACTTTTCAGATTTTATCGGTGTATAATAGAAGAGAGTTAATAAAAAAAATAATGATAAGAAAAACTCTAAAAGCCACGTCGTTTTTATTGACAGCTGGTATTGAACAAGCGGTAGATAGAATAGTAGAGTCTCTAGAGACTTATGTAGACCCGGATGATACCAGTGCTCTGGCTGAAATAGAGGTTTCTAGAACTACTCGTCATCACCGTGGTGGAGAAATTTTCCGGGCCGAGATAAATTTTCATTCTCGACGGGGTAATTTACGGGTAGAATCAGAAAAAGAAGATCTGTATATTGCTCTAGGCGCAGCCAAAGATGAACTTTTGGAAGCTTTGCGTTCCCGTAAATTAAAACGTATTCATTTCATCAGACGCTCGGGTTTGGCTTTGAAAAATATGTTGAGGGGTTTGCCGTGGCGGCGGAGAAAGTAAATTTGTAATTTTTTCGGAATTCTTCAAAAGATATTTCTTTTCGGCCTTCAGGAATGACTTTTCTGATGATAAAAGAACCTTTTTCAAAAGTCGCATCGGTCACTATCACACGCATTTTTCTGCCAGCTTTTTCTGTAAAAAAATATGATGTCGGCCATTCTCTATAGGCTAAAAATTTCAAATAATTAACATAGGATGATGCGGAGAAATCTATGAGACCGTCCTCTTTTTTTATTTTTTTGGTGTATGTGGCTTTTTCATGATCTTGTTCTCTGACTTTTATTTTATCGGAGAGCCAGAGTGGTATGGTTTCCGCCAATAGTTCTCCTCCCGCTTTGCAGAGAATAGAAGAAAGTTTTTCCGCCGAAACAGGCCAGTTTGGAACATTTATTTCTCTCTCGGAAACAATAGGGCCATGATCCATGAGAGCGTCCAAGAGAATTATACTCACACCGGTTTTTTTCTCGTCCGTGAGAACGGCTGTTTCTATAGGCGATGAACCACGCAAACGTGGCAAGAGAGAAGCATGTAAATTCAAAACACCACGTTTGGGGATATCCAATATTTTTTGTTTGAGAATTTTTCCGTATGCTACAACCACAAAAACATCAAAATCGCCTTTTTTTAGAGTTTCTAGAAATACTCGGTCCTCCAGATTTTCTGGCTGAAGGACGGGAATTTTTTCTTTTTCTGCCCAAATTTTGACTGGTGAAGCAGTTTTTACCAATTTTCGGCCGACAGAACGGTCAGGTTGAGTAACGATAAATGTAGGTGACAAGTTTGCTTGTTTCAGAGTCTCCAAGACTATAACCGCTCTATACGGTGTGCCAAAAAAAGCTATTTTAGGTTTTTTTGTCATTTCGGAGCATTTTTTGCTTGTTGGAATGATTCGCGATATCACTTGGCAGAATTTCCTGTATATCCGTAGCATTATCCAAAAAAAGTTTGCCTGTGAGATGATCAATTTCATGTTGAAATATCTGAGCCAAGAGACCGGACGCACCCATTTCAAACATATCACCATTTTCATTCATCGCTCTGATTTTCACTTTTTTTGCTCTTTCTATTTTGCCGTATAAAAATCTGACGGACAAACAACCCTCTTCCAATATTTCTTTCTCTCTAGAAACTTTAATGATTTCCGGATTTATAAAAACAACATTGGTGTATTTTTGGTTTTTATTTATTTTCTCGGAATGAAGTATTTCCATAATTCTGTCGGAAACAACAAATATGCGTAATGAGACGCCGATCTGAGGTGCCGCCAGAGCCACACCATCATCTTCTTTTGCCAGAGTAAATTTCATATCACGAATGATTTTTTGAAGTTTTGGCGTGGAAAACATTCCTCTCTCCACAAATAGAGCGGTTTTTCGGAGTATTGGGTCATCTTTTTGTAAAATTTTTACCATATCCAAAGAGTATATACTAAAGCTTCAAAGTAATGAATCGGTTGAAGTTTATAAAATACTCTCCGGATCCACGTCTATAGCATATTCCACCGGCAGATTATGCAAACGATCGAGTAATTCCATGTGAATCCATTCACCCGGTAAGAGTTTGATTAGAGCATGCATAATATAGTTTCCCTTTATTGTCGCCACAAACGCCGGAAAAACATCTACATGAAAATCAATTAGGGATGTTTTCAGTTTCTCCATGGCACTCAAAACTTCGTCTTTTTTTCCCGTATAAGATATTTTTATGAGAACGGAAAAAGGCGGGAAAGAAAATTTCTTTCTGTTTTCTATCTCATTTTTATAAAAATCCATGATATTTCCTTTGACACCCCAGACGAGCACGTCTGTTTCTGGCACTCGTGTCTGGAGCAGAAATTGTTTTTGGGTAATAGAACGCATTTTCAGGATAATTGAAAATATCTTTTCATTTATGCGAAAATCTGGAATGGAGAAAAAAGTGTCCAGAGACGCCACAGCACTAAAATCAATACTTCTATCCAAATAGAGCAGAGCCAATTCTGTGCCGACCAAGATACTCCCGGGAGAGGCATACCATTTTTCGGCGATTAGTAGAGCTTTTTTGTGTGTCGGCGCCGATATTTTATCTAATCTGAAAATTTTAGCGCCTGGTAATATTAATTTTAACTCTTCTTCTATTTTTTCTGTACCAATGCCGAGAGTTATTAGTTTCCAACTACCGCATTTTCGGCAAATTTGATTGACATCGAATTTCTTGCCGCATTTGTTGCATAAAAAAAATCTACCGTTGTCTCTGCCGTATAAAACCAGAGGTGAACTACAGAGATCACATGACAGTACTGTTTCACAATCGGTACATATGGTTTGAGGCGAGAGGCCACGTCTACCGGCAAAGACAAACAGAAGTCCGTTGTCATCCCGGTTTTTTTGCGCCAGAGCAATGAGTTCGTTTGAGAGCATGCGAATTTTATGTTCCGGATTTTTATAGGTTTTCATATCCATGAGAAAATCACGGGCAGTGGATAGAGATCTCATGGATAATGGCGCGTATTCGGCCAATTCTCCCAGATCGCATCTGTACAATGTTTCAACCCGTAAACATGAATCGCCGGCGATAAAATCCGCATTGATTTTTCGGGCGAATTGTTCGGCTACCCGGCGAAAGTCTAAATGAGGACGAAATTGAGATTTATAATTTCTAGAACTTTCTCTCTCCGCAATAATGATGCCTATATCCCGACGGGGAATAGACAAATATGGTCCAGTAGCCACTATGATTACAGGATGTTTTGATTCTAGAACCGATTTCCATTGTTTTACAATTTCATCTTTCGGCAAGCCACTGTGAAAAATATAAATGTATGGTTCTATACCTTTTTCAAAATAAGAACAGGCTCTTTTTATATCTTCTATAGTCGGCATCATCATAAATACGGATTCTCGCCGCGCGAATCTTTCGCGAATCAGGCTCTTGTAATGAGCAAAACGATCTTCGTCGTTTTTCTGCAAGACGAAAGATTCGCGCGGTCTGTCCATCTCCATTTTTTTTTCAGCTTCCGGTAGTTTTTCGTATTGGGAGAGTATTGTCGCTGGCAAGAGTTCAAAGAGAGTATTGCTCATGGAGCCGATATAGTAACGTGCCATATCTTCTGCTGTTTTGAAAAATTCCGATGAAATGATAGTTTTGCCATGTGGATTGGCGATTTTTTTTATTTCAAAACCCGCCCGTCTGATTTCGGATTTTGATTCTATAACTGATTCCGAGGAAACGATGATTGCTTCCACTATTTTTTTGCGCAGAGGTGCTCGAATAATAGAACCGGATTTGATATTTTTCGGACTCCAATATGAGAGTGTCTGTAAACCTGTTCCGCGGGCAATAGGGATGGCTTTTATGAGATACATACTCAAAGTATCAAATAGAAAAAGGAAAGTATCAAGGTATATAAAAAGACGGCAGATATAGTTTTGCGCTACTCGGGACGGGACCCTTGCCTAAGGGCAACCCCATCCCTCCGTTGCTCAAACTATATCTGCCGTCTTTTTATAAATCCCTAAATACTTCTATCTTTGCGCCCAGAGTATTCAATCGCTCCGCCAGATCTTCGTATCCGCGATTTATGTTGTACACATTTCGCAAAACAGAAATTCCTCGCGCGGCCAACATACCTATCATGATGATGACGGAGGGACGCAGAGCGGGGGGGCAGACGATCTCGGCAGATTGCAATTTTGTCGGGCCTTTGACGTAAAAACGATGAGGATCAGCGAGAATCGTTTCAGCTCCCAGTTTGTCCAGTTCTTTATAATATATGGCACGTTCTTCATAAACCCAATCATGAATAAAAGTTTCCCCCTCCGCTTGTGTGCCTATGATCGCGAAAAAAGGTAAATTGTCCATATTTATACCCGGATAAGGTAAAGCATGAATTTTTTCATCCAAGGCTTTCAATTTTGAAGGAAAAGTTTTTATGTCAACGAGATTCGTCTTGCCATTATCGGCTTTATATTTTTTCAGAATTTTATATCTAAAACCCATTTTTTCCAGCTTCAAAAGTTCCAGCTCCAAAAAATCTATAGGACAACGCTCTATAGTAATAGAAGATTTTGTAACAATAGCCGCCGTGATGAGAGACATCGCTTCAATAGGATCTTCGGAGAGAAAATATTCAACATTCTTCTCTATCGGTCCTGAAATACCATGCACAATCATAGTCCCCGTGCCGATACCGTCAATTTTCACGCCGATCTGCTCTAGATAGAAGCAAACATCCTGCACTTGATAATTGGCTGAGGCAAATTTTATTGTCGTTTTTCCGGGTATGAGAGCCGTTGCCATGAGTACGGTCTCAGTAACCGTATCTCCAGCTTCATACATGATTATTTCCCGATTTTTTTTGAGACCATTTAGAGAGATATGATAGTGTTTTGAGCTGGTTTTTATTTTCACACCGAGTTTTTCCAGAGCATAAAAATAAGGTTTTACGGTTCTCTCACCCAATTTACAGCCACCCGGTTGCGTTACTTTGAAATTTTTGAACTGATGAATGAGTGGTCCAATGAGCATGATGCAAGACCGAGTCCTCGTGCCGGCGGCTGATTGGTCGCCGATGTTCCGAATTTTGATTTTTTGCGTTGGTGTAATTATGAGGTCATTATTTTTCCATTCGGTTTTTACTCCGATATTTTTGAACACTTCAATGATGCGAAAAACTTCTTCTATGCGCGGAGCATTGCGAATAACGGTCGCGCCACGGTTTAGCAGGGAAGCGCACATCACTCCGACCGCGCCGTTTTTTGAGGTACGAACCCGGATTGTTCCGGAAAGTTTGCGTCCACCCCAAATACGAAAATTCAACGTGCCACCTTTTGATATGGTCATAATTTCATGATTGAGAGCTTCCGATAATTTGGCCAAAGTCTCGGTAGACAGATTTTGTTCGCCTTTTTCTATGCGGGCAATCACACTCTGAGTGGTTTTAATTTTACGACCGAGATCGGATTGGGTCATACGCCTGTCTTCGCGCAATCGGGCAATCATGGCGCCTATAGAAACAATAGCTTTGGATTTGATTTGCTTTGACATCAA